>DATEAJ010000145.1:0-2774 GCA_035288445.1 Nitrosopumilaceae archaeon | reverse complement strand
GTGTGTCTTTTCATGGACACGTACCTTATCAAAAGTATTAACAGTTCCTTCCCATTGAAAATTACATTCTGGGCATTTCCACTTCATTACTTTTTTTACTCTGGTTTTTTGGTTTCTGATTCTTTAAACGCATTGACGTTTTCAGATTTCTTTTCTTCTTTACCTGTAAGTTTTGCAATTAGTTTTTTGAACATGCTGAGGCATGCTTTTGCCCCCATATAAAGACAGGAATTTGAGATTAAATGATTTATCAAACGTAGCTGAGTAGTTAATTCAGTCCTCCCATAGGGATATGCAAACTCACACCACTACGCTAATAGTATTACATCAATGCCCCTTATAGAGATCCAAGTACAATGTTGGTTAATTAGGGTAAAGATACTAATAATATCATGAGTTCTGAATCCTTTAGGCGTAGAAAAATCTGTTCAGATTGTAAAAGAATGAAATGTCAGAAAGGATGTAACTGCGATTGTCATTGGAATCCTTAACAGAGAATTATTTTTAGCTGAAATTTAAGAACTAAGGTTTTCAATAAACTCCATTATATGGCCACATGTATAACATGGATACAATTTTTTTGTAATTATTGTTCCATCATCTAATGCAGCAGTTTCAAGTTTTGATTTCATAAAAGATCCTTGGCCGCAATAGATGCATTTTAGGGACTTGAGTCTATCTGTTTTAGAATCTAAGAGTTTTTTGTTAAAATCTTGCAAGTTATCTTGACTGTTTTTTGTCTCTGGTATTTTTTCTTGGCAGTACTCGTGAATCCAAATGCCACTTGCCACTCGCACTATCTCATCACCAATGTTTATTTTCTGTCTACACATCTGGCATTTTGCTTCTAAGGTTGACTGCATTGGTTTTGTTTTAGTGTAAAATTATGTATAAAGAGGTGTGTGTAGATTTAGAAAAATTGTGTATAAGAAAAATAATCAATTTTTTGCCCTAACTGTTAAACAATGAAAAAAGTTTATCTATTTGAATACAAACTATCCATCGTGAGATTTGAAATTCTAGTTATTGTAATTCTTGGTTTTACTATAATCGCAAGCACCTCTTCTCAGGCATTTGCCGCAGTTGATATGTTCTTAAAGATGGATGGGGTAGAGGGCGAGTCAACAGACAAAACTCATGGAAAGGAAATTGATGTACTTTCATGGAGCTGGGGTGCATCCCAATCTGGCTCTATGGCAGCCGGAGGAGGAGGCGGTGCAGGAAAGGTTTCCATGCAGGACCTGTCCATAACAAAACACATTGACAAGTCTTCTCCAAAATTATTTGAGGCTCTAGCAACAGGAAAGCATCTAAAGGAGGCAAAACTTGTTCTTAGAAGTGCAGGTGGCAGTCAAGTAGAATATCTGGTAATTACTCTTAGTGATGTCTTGGTTTCGAGCTATTCTACTGGCGGCTCTAGTGGAGATGACAGACCAACAGAATCAATCTCACTTAATTTTGCACAGATAAAGATGAGCTATGTAGAGCAGGATACAAAGGGAAGTGCTGGCGCTGCAACAGAATTTGGATGGGATATTAAAGCAAACAAAAAAATCTAACCAAACTCTCTGAGGCAAAAATTTGTCAAAACAAATCATCTTACTTTCAATTTTTCTATTTACCATACTAGTAGGATTTTCCTTCCAGGATGTATTTGCCGCAGTCGACATGTTCCTCAAAATTGAAGGAGTAGAAGGAGAATCTAAAGACAAAAATCATGGAAAGGAAATTGATATTTTATCTTTGAGCTGGTCTAGTGCAATGCAATCTTCTAGGACAGGTGGTGCAGGCAAAGTAAGTGTAGAGGAACTTTCTGTTACAAAATATATCGACAAGGCTACTCCAAAATTGTTTGAATCTCTTGCAACTGGCAAACACATTGCAGAGGCAAAGCTTGTTGTGAGAAGTGCTGGTGGAAATCCAGTAGAATATCTCAAGTATACACTACAAGACATTATTGTTACAAGTTATTCTACTGGTTCTAGTGGTGAGGACAGGCCAACAGAAAGTGTCTCGTTCTCATATAGCAAAGTCGAGGTAGAATACACAGAGCTAAACCCTGACGGAACACCAAAGCAAGTAATTGTTCAAGGATGGGATGTTGCAAAAAACCAAGCATATTGTCCTGCTACGGGTGGAACATGTGGCGATGTTCCAGCAGCTGCATTTGTTCCACTTGAAAAAGATCTAGATGTACCAAAACTTGAAGAGCCAGCTAAAACAGAAACTCCAAAAGTCGAAACAAAAGAGATGAGAAAGCTAACTGTACCCAAAGACAAGCCAGCATCAATTCCTATTTCTGGCGAGATTGTATACAAGCGAGGCGTCCCACTAGAGGTAATTTTAGAAAAGCCTGATGGCACAACCGAGTCATTTTCTATTCTGCCAGAATCAAGTGGGGTATATGATACTGAGATTCCAATTCCAGAAGACCTTTCATCAGGACTCTACAAGGTTAAGGTAAAGTATGACACTGAGGAAGTTGAATCATTTTCCATATCAATTCTAAAAGAAATGGTTCCATCATGGATTAAAAATAATGCAAAGTGGTGGGCACAAAAACAAATCGGAGACTCTGATTTTATCAGTGGAATACAATTCATGATACAGCAAAAAATAATCCTAGTTAGCGGTACTCCAGGAGAATCAGCTCAAGGTGATGTCCCAGTACCAGAGTGGGTTAGAAACAATGCAGGATGGTGGGCAGATGATCAAATTTCTGAAGATGAGTTTGTCAAGGCACTAGAATTTTTAATACAAAATGGCATAATTAG
>DATEAJ010000144.1:0-3419 GCA_035288445.1 Nitrosopumilaceae archaeon | reverse complement strand
AAACAGATATGACATCTGAGAATGTAGAACTTACAAGTTTTGGTGAAGATACAAGTATTTCAGAGGCTTCAATTTTAAACAAACAATTAAAGAATTAGTTTTATCTCGATTCGCTAAGATAGCAAAATCCTAGCAAGAAATTAAAGTATGCTAAATCATAAAATTAGTCATAAAATTCCATTTTTTCTTTTTTTATAGGGTTTAGCTTTTATTCGTAACAAGAATTACTTTGGTATCTTTAGCTGGGTAATGGGGATGTTTTGACCATTGGCTTTCATATGCACGCATAAATGTTAAACCCCCCCTCAAAAATCGATTTTTTGAAAAAATGACACTATGCGTAAATCATAGAAAATTAAGAGGGGTTTAGCTTTTACGAAGGAATCTTTTCTCTTGCCTGAACTATCTCTATTTCTAGAGTTTCAATTGGTTCTTCAACGACACTTCGTCTAATTGAAAACATCTTTGGTTTATCAAAATCTTTAGTGCAGTCGGGACATGCATAGACCAAAACCCTGTGTTCGTTTGGTGCTTTCGGGTTAGAAAGGCGGGGGTAATACACTAATCTTCCTCCACAATCGACGCAATATCTATTAGCGCGTCGTATTCTGGCCAATGCGAACCTCCTGCATAAGTCATAATGTAGCGATCAGTATTAGATCTAGTTAGTCTAATAGAATAAACAGAAATGTGATCATGAATAATGTTTCAAATCTCGAGTTTTGAAATACATCAAACTAAACATGTATGTTTCATCGATCTGATTGTGCATAAACAAAATAATATATTTCTAAATTCGAATTTAGAAATATTAAAGGCGCCGCCCGTCAGACTTGAACTGACGACCAGCTGATTAACAGTCAGCTGCTCTACCACGCTGAGCTAGGGCGGCAACAGACTTTGTTCCTAGTATATTCGGATTTAATCTTTTGCTAAGATTATTTTTCTATACCGGGGGTTTTTTCAAAAAGATAAATTCCGTCAAGAAATACTCTATGATCTTTATTTTTGACTTTGGTGTTTTGTTGCAAGCTTCCAGCAGTTTGTGAAACATCTGTTAATACTGGACCTGTCAATATGACATCATCACCTTTTGTAACGACTTTGGTATCGCCTCGAATTTTTGACACTCTTGGAGCTCGCTCACCTTGGAAATTTTCCACTAAGATATTTCCATCTTTTATTTTAATTGTTATTGGAAAGTGTGCATACACAATTTTCATCTTAAAGGTATATCCCTCCTGGACACCTTCTATGAGTGATTTGATAATTGATTGTGCAGTATTGAATATAGCATAGTCGTGTTTTCTTGTTCCAACTGATTTTAGTACAACATTTTTACCATCAACACTAAGATCTACAGGTATTTTTTTGAAGTCTTTTCTTGTTTTCCCAAGCTGACCTTCTACATATAGCATTCTTTTTGTCAGAGTAACCTTAACTTTGTCAGGTATCGATATTGTTGTTTCGTGAATTTTAATTTGCTCAGTAGACATACCCTATCAATAATCCTCCCAAGCTTTTCTTTACTGCCTCATGATGAGACATCACTCCTTGATTTGTAGTTACAATTAGCATACCTCTTGAATATGACGGCAGATATTGTTGCTCCCAGTTAACATACTCATCTTTTTTGACTTTGAATCGTGGCGTGATGGCTCCACATTTGGTTATTTTTGCTAAAAGTTGAATCTTGAACTTACCACCTTTTTTATCGTCAACATGTTCAAATTCTCCGATGTAATTGTGATGTTGTAGGGTTTTTAGTACTTGCATAGCAAGTTTTGATGATGGTAATACGACGCACTCGCCTTTTCTTCTGGCTTCAGTATTGAACAGAGTCACAAACAAGTTTGCAATTATGTTATTTGATGGCATTTTCTCACCTAAACTTCCTAAACCCTAGTGATACAGCAACTTCTCTAAAGCAACGTCTGCATAGATCCAGATCATATTTCTGAATGACTGCATTATAGTCTCCGCATCGCTTACACCAACGTGAGCCTTTACCGAATTTGTGTACGGTTCTTCCTGTTACTTTGTAATCACGATTTTTTACCATTTTACACTATCTCTATTCCAAATTCTTTGGTTAGAAATGCCTTTGCATCTTCGCTTGTAATTCTATGATGATTGCCTACACTTGCTTTGTGTTTGCTCCTAAATCTAATGTTAAAACCCGGTCTTGCCAATGAAATTGAAACATTTAATCCCAAAATGCCAATTTGAGGATCATATTTTACTCCAGGAATGTCTATGTATTCTTTTATTCCAAATGACAGGTTTCCAAAATCGTCAAATGATGAGCCTTTGATCTGATTTCCTTTTGCAATAAAGAGTCTTTTGATAAGTTCTATTGCAGGTTGTCTCCTAAGGGTTACAGCGACACCTATTGGTTCACCTTTATGAACTCCCCAATCTCTTTGAGTGGTTTTAGCATTGCGTGAGTTTGGTTTTTGTCCAGCGATCTGTTCTAAAGCACGTTTTGCTTGTTCAATTGGTTCGCCAGATTTTCCAACCCCCATGTTTAGGACTACTTTGGCAATTGAAATTTTCTTCATCTGGTTTTCAAGTTTCTGCGACATGTTATCACTCTATTTGTATTACTGGCTTGTCTTTACCTACAGGCATTATCAGATCTGTTGGAATTTCAATTTGTCTTTCACCAATATTTACGGTAGCACGTCTTGGGAGGACGAATGAACCTTCTTTAATTTCATCAACTTTTCCTATGTGGCCTGCGTTAATTCCACTTGTTACTATGACTTGAGAGCCTTTTTCTAGTTTAATTACATCAAGAATTTTTTGTTCTGGTATCTGCATTACACATGTATCACCTACGTTTACTTTAGTATCGGTGATAAGAGATCGTCCATCATGAAAACCAAGTTGTGTCTTTGAACCTTTTATTGTGACCTTGCTTGTTACTTTGACAATCTTCTTTGTTTTTTCTGCAGAATTTATCACAATTGGTCGCAATACCATAGAATCTTTTGGTACTAGTCTGTACACATCAGATAATCCCTCAAGTTCAACTACGTCCATAAGACCAATTCCATGATGAAGTGACTTTCGTGTAACACCATCTACTTTGATTTTCCCACCATAAATAGCAGATTTTGCTTCTCTTAGTGTAGTAGCTAATTTTAGAATGTCACGAATAAACACAGCAGTTGGAATTGCAGCATGTTTTGAATGTCCACCAGGTCGAACAGTTACAACAAATCGATCATCCTTTCTTGTAATGCCCCAAAAGATTGGGGACATTTGTCTTTTCAGTTTCTTGCTACCTGCTATGCTGACCATTATTTATTCTCCTTTTTCACTGGTTTTGCCGCTTTTGTTTGTTTTGTTTCTTTTTTAGTGGATTTTGGTTTTTCTTTTGTACTCTTTGTTGTTTTTGTTGATTTTACTTTTGG
>DATEAJ010000143.1:0-3317 GCA_035288445.1 Nitrosopumilaceae archaeon | reverse complement strand
AGTATCGGGAACTCTCAAGTCTTTGCGAAGGAGCGTTTAATAGTATTCATACCCCAAAAACATTGGGGATGAGGGTTTGCCGCTCCAGTCTGAGCATTTGCTGTGAAGAAGCCGCGACGAACTGACCCAAAAAATTGTGATATGTTATTACACGGTTCTTTTAAATAGAGTAGATCCTGTTTTTTGGCTGTGAAAATAGATTACGATGTCATAGTAGCTGGAGGAGGGCTAGCTGGCATGATCGCGGCTCAATCTGCAGCATTTTATTCTAAACAAAGATTATCGATTCTTGTAATTGATAGAAATCCGGAACCGACTGTTGGTAAAAAAACAATCAGTGGTTGGATCTGCGGAGATGCAGTTGGAAAAAACACAGTCGACTACATGACAGAGAGAATTAAGATATCATGGGGAAAGCCAGAGATTGAACATCCTGTAAAAGGAGTCATGGCATTTTCCCCAGATAGAGAAACTTCAATTCCATTTGATGGAGAAGGGTTTATGCTTAATAGACAAGAACTTCCAAAACGCCAACTTCGAGATTCAAAAAATATGGGAATCAATTTACAATTCTCTGTTGCTTTGAGAAATTTACTTTATGAAAATGATTCCGTGGTGGGTGTAGAAGGAACAGATCTGTTAACAAACCAACCATACAAGAAAACTGCAAAGATAGTAATTGATGCAACAGGAGTTGCGTCAATGTTACGAAATGGTTTGTCCATCAAATCAAAAATAGAGAGAAAGATAGATCGCGATGATTTAGAAGCTACTGGAAGACACATAATGAAGTTTGAAGAAGGAATAGAAGATAAGACATGTTTTGATCCTGATTATTGCATCATACATTTAGATCAAGACATCGCACCTGGTGGATATGCATGGGTGTTTCCAAAGGGTAAGAATAAGGTAAACATAGGTTTAGGAGTTCAACAAAAAGAATTACAGAGAAGAAACGAGAGGCTAGGTAAGAAAGACGATGTGGTGAAATTGATAAATGATTATGTGAAGCTCAACAAAGCAATCAAAAACCCACGACTCTCAGATGATTCAAGTGATTCTATTAATGCTACCGGTACATGGCAAGTTTCTGTAAGAAGACAAAATGATTGTCTTGTAGTAAACGGGTACATGCTTGTGGGCGATTCTGCATGGATGCCAAAACCTCTTGATGCTGGAGGAATTGGACCTGCAATTGTTGCTGCTACAATAATTGGAAGAGATGCAGTAGCTGCAATTGAAGCAAATGATGTTAGTGAGAAAGGACTGTGGCAATACAATATTGATTTCATAAATGATTACGGGTACAAAACTGCAGGACTTGAAGTATTTAGAAGATTATTACAAACATTAACTAATGATCAGATAAATTATGGAATGAAGCACTTTTTGTCAAAGATGGATGTTGAATCCATAAGTAGAGGCGAACACCCAGATTTTGGAACTGTTGGTAAACTTGAAATGATGATTCGTGGTGCATTAAACAAACAACTTGCAGATGGTTTAAGATTTACTGCGCAGCAAAACAAGATTTTGACAGAACATTATTTCAATTTTCCAAAGACTCCAGATGGATATGATACATGGCATCATACCCTACATAAGATATTGGATGAATCTTTTGCAAAAATTAAGAACTAGTTTATTTCAAGTGGTATAGTACCTTTGCCCCATGGTTCCTTTATTTTGAATGAATAATCTTCGGCGGGATTATAATCCAATCCTTTAAAAAAACTCCATTCCAGTAACTTTGGTTCATGTGGTTGAAGAGTCAATGAACCATAAACAAGCGTGTTTGTAGTATATTGAATCTCTTTTTGGCCATCACTGAGTGCATAATTACATGAGTTAACAGGACATGACAACATTATCAGAATTACCTGTGTTCTCAACAACAAAATAAATTGTTAAAATGGTTCCGCCTTAAGATGTTTTCTCAATCTTATTATCCACATAATAGAAATTTACAGGCCCAACTACATATTTTGTCGATTTTTCTATATCATTTTTGATTTTATTAGTAAGTTCGATTTCTTTTTGACATATTCTCTTTTCTGCGGGGGTTTCATACTTATCACATTTTGATATATCAAGATCATTCGAAATAGAATTTTGAGAATTCCCAACGTCTACAAAAATTATACCTTCTTTTATCATGAATTGTATTCCACTTGCAAAAGTCTTGTCATCGATTTCTCCATCTGACCACCATTTGGCGTTGTTTTTTATCCACTCAGGGATTTTGGTTTCTTCTGCAAAAATTGTTTGTAAGACTAGTCCTGAGAGAATTAGACTGATTGCTGTAATTAAAAGAAATCCTGTTTTACTCCACATCATCATATAATATGCAGTCTTTTAGATTAATTTGATCGTTTTAACCACGTAGTAACAAGTTCTACATACAAACAAGACTATTTTTAAATTAAGGTTTCATATTTCCAACAGTAGTGCTTGCCGAGTCTTTGTATATAGATTGGAATAATTCCTTTGAAGTTTTGGACAAGGCCTATGAGTTAGGCTTGTTTGTCTTAATAATAGGCCCAAAGGGAACTGGCAAGACAACACTTGTTCGTGAGTTTTCTGCCAAAAAAAATATCAAACTCGAATCGATTAATTTTAGCTTGAGGACTCGTGAGAGCCACCTAGTAGGATCTAAAAGCTTGGAAAATGGTTCCATTGGTTTTGATGAAGGAATATTGGTAAAATCAATGAGAGAGGGAAACATGCTTTATCTTGATGAGATCAATGCAGCCGAAGCAGATGTTTTGTTAAGATTAGATGAAGCGTTAGATGACAGGAGGCAGATCGTTCTAAAAGAATCAGGTGGAGAATTAATCCAAGCAAACAGTGGTTGGTTTGTTGTCGCAACAATTAATCCATTAACACATGTCGGAACAAAAGAACTTCCGCCACAGATTCTCAGTAGATTCCCTGTAAGAATAAGATTAGAGTATCCGCCAGAAGAGATTGAATTGCAAATCGTTAAAAAATACGTTTCTGGATCAAATGACAAAGAACTTTTGCAAGGAATCAAGCTTGCAAATTTATTACGACAAGCTGCTGCAGTAGAGGAATTGTATTATTCGCCAAGCTTACGAGAAACAATAGCGTTTGGCAAGCTTCTTGAGTCTGGTCTAAAATCAAGACATGCCGCAGATATTGTCTTTGCAAATATATATTCACAATGGGGTAATGTAGAGTATCAAAAAGTCAGCGACGTCATAACGTCAATGTTTGGTAACTGATGCAATCACTACATCTTAGAAACGACACATTACTTGAAATCGCCACTTTCCTTGTAAGAAGATGGTCTGAAA
>DATEAJ010000142.1:0-2218 GCA_035288445.1 Nitrosopumilaceae archaeon | reverse complement strand
TCAGTTTGTTAGATTTGGATATTGCAGAAAAGATTCTGCGATTCAAGCAATCTATACTCACAAGTGAAGAAAAATGAAAATTGCAAGATTGTTAGGACAAGACATGGAAACATATGGTTTTGTTAATGGAGATAATGTAACTACAAAAGAGGAGATCACTCTTCAGACAGGCATTCCTATACCTCAACAGATCAAGGATTTTCTCTTTGATGGTTGGTATGATGAGATTAAACCAAAGATCTCAAATCTAAAATATACACAAAAGATTTCTGACTTCAAAGTCCTTGCACCCATACCAAATCCCTCAAAAATAATTTGTCTTGCATTTAATTACAAAGATCATGCAAGAGAGCAAAATCTGATTCCTCCAGACGAACCTGCAATAATAATAAAGCCAAAAACTACTCTAAATGGAGCCACGGCAGATATTATTTGTCCATCCTTTGTATCCAAGCTAGACTATGAAGTAGAGCTTGCAGTAATCATTGGAAAAGATTGTAAAAATATAACAGAGCAAGAAGCAAAAAATGTAATTTTTGGATATATGATTCTAAATGATGCTTCAGCTAGGGACGTACAAGCCAAAGATAAACAGTTTACGCGTGCAAAGGGATTTGATACTTTTGCTCCTTGTGGTCCTTGGATTACAACTGCTGACGAGATATCAGATCCCCAAAACCTAAGGATGACAACCAGAGTAAATGGTATAGTTAGGCAGGATTCTTCAACATCAAACATGTTTCTAAAAATACCTACAATAGTTTCCATGCTAAGTAAGGTAATGACTCTGGAAAAAGGAGATATTATTTCAACAGGAACTCCTGCAGGAGTCATGTTAAACAGACCAGATGCAGTTTATCTAAAAAATGGCGACAAGATAGAAATGGAAATTGAAGGGCTTGGCAAGCTAGAAAACACTGTGAAATTTGCATAACATCTAAAACTATTAAGAGGGAGAAAATTAGAAAAATACCATGGGTAAGATAATTGTTGGAAAAACCTCAGACATATCACCTGGCAAGATGCAAAAAGTCACTGCTGATGGGAAAGAGATACTTGTGATTAATATAGACGGAAATTATTTTGCTATGAATGATACCTGTACTCATGCTGGAGCAAGTCTGGCAGATGGAAAACTAGATGGATCAATTCTAACATGTGATTGGCATGGTGCAAAGTTTGATTGTAAAACAGGCAAATTGCATGCATTTCCTGCCAAAATCAAGGACTTGGATTCATACAAAGTGGTAGTCGAATCAGACAACATATTTTTGGAACTCTAGTGCAAACTTTATAAAATCAATACAACCAGCTTAGCTTTGATGGAACAATGGTTGACACAAAATCTCAAAACACAGACACTCTTAACCAAGCCATCAAAGCACTTGAGGAAATAGCATCAAATCCTTCTACTCCAAGAAACATTAAAAAAAACATAACTGATCTTGCATTAGAACTTAAAAAACAAGAATATTCTGTTTCAGTGCGTGCTTCAAATGCCATAAGTGTGTTAGATGACATAACACAGGATCCGAACATGCCATCATATGTAAGGGTGACATTATGGCAAGCAGTCTCTGCACTCGAACGAATAAGGGAATAAATTTAGAATCGATAATTTTGTAATCATGAAGATAGAAGAGTATCTTGCATCGCTTCCACAGTCCATTCTTTCAGGACAAGAGGTACAGCTTCCTGATAATGCTTTTAGAGAAATATTCCGGTTTGCAGAACTTGGCAAAAATGATATTTTTTATCATCTTGGATGTGGAAATGGAAGAGGAGTTTCCATAGCTTTAGAGGAATTTGGTGTAAAAAAAGTAGTTGGAATAGATATCGATAAGAAAAAAATTAGTGTAGCAGAAAAATTTTTACAAGAAAAAAATTTGCCAAACTATACATTACAATGCAGTGACATTAGTGATACAGATTTTAGCGATGCTACAGTAATTTTATTTTGGTTTGCAGATCAACAAATAATTGATAATATGATGGACAAGTTTGCATTGTTGAAACGTGGCTGTAAAATAATAACAATTTGGGGTCCACTGCCAGGATGCCTTCCTGATAAGGTAGAGTTTCCATATATTCTAAATATAGTTCCTTTTAGAAAAGCAAACGATCTAAAAGAACAACTTCTTGCAGTGTTTGGAACTGATTGTGTAGATTTTGTGACTGCTTGGGAGTTTGCGGAAAGATACACCAAAGCAATTGGGTC
>DATEAJ010000141.1:0-6211 GCA_035288445.1 Nitrosopumilaceae archaeon | reverse complement strand
TTTCAATTAATGCTCTAGTTGCACCATCAGCAACAATTTTTGTTATGTTTTTGTATTTTTTTAAAATAGGTATAGAAGAAACAAGGGATGAACCAGCACCGACAACAAACACCGTTTGATTGCCTATCTTTTCCTCTAATTTTCTGATTGGAAATTTTCTCTTTAAAATAGAGTTTAAAACTCTGGCTGATTCTGTGTCTTCTTTTCGACTAAATTTGAATTTTTTTAAGATCTTGATATATTTTTCTTCCCATCCTTTGATAGTCATGTAAATCTAAATTTAGAGGTGGTCAATCATAAACCATGTGAGTAAATTAGGTTCAATTTCTGTGGGCAATTCAAATCCTGTGAGAATAATGGGAATACTAAACCTCAGCCCAGAATCATTTTTTAAAAAATCTATTGCTACTGATAAAGAAATGATAGCAAACAAAACAAGAGAAATTGAAGCCCAAGGAGCAGATTTCATAGATGTCGGTGGAATGTCTACAGCACCTTACTTGAAAACAACCATATCACAAAAAACAGAATCAGAACGAATTACTAGAGCAATCAAAATAATTCAAAGCATATCCAATCTTCCAATTTCAGTAGATACGTGTAGATCAGGGGTTGCAAAATGTGCTCTTGAACTTGGAGTTGAAATAATTAATGACATTTCTGGTTTAAAATATGATAAAGAGATGCCTAGGATTGTAGAAAAATATGATCCGTCACTAGTACTTTGCGCATTTAGTAAAAATCTAATTAAAGGTAACCAAATAATACAAACTAGAAATCTTTTACGTGAAAGCATAGCAATTGCAAAATCTGCACACATTTCGGACAATCATATTGTTGTTGATCCTGCAATAGGATTTTTCAGAAAAAAAGGAAAAGGTAAGTTTTTTACTAGAATAAATTCTGACTGGGTAAAAAGAGATATTTTAATTCTAAATAATTTACATTCAATCAAACTAAAACATCCACTACTTGTTTCTGTTTCACGAAAGTCATTTATTGGAAATTTATTACAAATTAAAAATCCAAATGACAGACTTTATGGTTCCCTTGCTGCAGAATCAATTGCCGTACTCAATGGTGCAGATATTATTCGAACGCATAACGTTCAAGAAACAAAACAAGTAATTGCTATCGCACAAAAATTATCTCATCGTTTCAGGAAAGGCTTATAACAGAATGTTATTCTAGACTAGAAGGTTTAGTTGGAAATACGGGAAGGACTGACTTTTGACGATGTGCTCCTAGTACCCAGACGTTCCAGTATAGCTACTAGATCTCAAACCAATCTGCAAACCAAACTATCAAAGAACATCTCACTTAACATTCCTATTATTAGCGCAAATATGGATACAGTAACAGAATCTGCCATGGCGGTTGCAATGGCACGCGAAGGTGGAATCGGGATAATACATCGATTTCTTACAATCTCAGAACAAGTAAACGAGGTACTAAAAGTCAAACGTTCTGGGAGCGTAATAATCGAAAATCCCTACTTTATCAAACCGGATCAATCTGTCAGAGAAGCTGTTAGTTACATGAAAGAAAAAGAAGTGTCTGGTCTTTTGGTAACTGATTCTAATTCTAAACTGGTGGGAATTCTAACAAGACGTGATATCATGTTTGAATCTGAAAGCACAAAACTTGTGAAAGATGTTATGACAAGTGATGTAGTGACAGCCAAACCAGGAATTAGTGTGTCAGAAGCAAAAAAAATTCTTCAAGAAAATAGAATAGAAAAACTTCCACTTGTTGATGAAAAGGGACTTGTAAAAGGTTTGATAACAAGCAAAGACATTATGAATACCGATAACTATCCTTCTGCTTCAAAGGACAAAAAAGGAAGGCCCCTTGTTGGATCTGCAGTAGGAGTAAAAGGCGACTTTATGGAACGAACAGAAGCATTACTTGAAGCTGGCTCTGATGTAATTGTTGTAGATATAGCACATGGTCACAGTGATAATGCAATAAACACAGTCAGGTTGATAAAAAAGGCCTTTCCAACTTCTGAACTAATAGCAGGAAATGTAGCAACAGCTCACGGGGCCGAAGATTTAATCAAAGCAGGCGTGGACGCAGTTAAAGTAGGCGTGGGCTCAGGCTCAATATGTATAACCAGAGTAATAACAGGCTCTGGAGTGCCTCAGCTTACTGCAGTACTTGATTGTGCAAAAATTGGCAAAAAATACGACGTTCCAATAATTTCTGATGGCGGAATACGAACATCTGGTGATGCAACCAAAGCATTAGCAGCTGGAGCATCTACTGTAATGGTTGGAGGTATACTTGGTGGAACCGATGAGAGCCCAGGCTCACCAGTGATGAAGAATGGAAAAAGATTCAAGATTTACAGAGGAATGGCTTCATTTTATGCATCCCTTGGAAGGAAATCCAAAGAAACAGGGAGTGTATCAATAAGTGAAGATCTTAATGATTATGTTGCTGAAGGAGTAGAAGCAATGGTTCCATACAAAGGCAGTGTAACAGATATCATAAAACAGCTAACAGGAGGAATCAGATCTGGATTAAGCTATTGTGGTGCAAATACAATTCAACAAATGCAAGAAAACGCTGAATTTATGAAAATGTCAAGAGCAGGTTTTGCAGAAAGTCAACCACATGATGTCGATCTGATGTAATTCACTTTTAAATATAGTATACAAATTACTTCTTTTAATGCTTAGCAAGAAAAATGCGATTGGAATCGGGATAGGCAGTTTCTTAATCATATGGGGATCTATCTTTCTAATTCCTTCATTTGGTAAACAAACACAATCAATCGATGAAACAATTGGAAAGGGAGGAAATACCATTTACCAGTTTGATGCACAAGAAAATTTTCATGAAATGTTAAATGTCACTGGAAGTTCATTTCATGTAAAGATAAAGACACCAGCTGATGGTCTACAAGTAGACGAGGATTTCAAAAAGGAAGTTAGTCTAGATTGGTATGGTCTGCAAGATGGACCACATAGAATTGAGGTTAAAAATACCGGAGATTCTGACGTTCAAGTGTCTGGCACACTTGAATTCATAAGCAATCCAATCGAGTTTGCAAAACACATGCTGCCAATAATATCTGGCATCGTAATAATTGGAATCAGTGCAGTTTTTACAGTAAGAAGACCAAGAGGCTTTTAGCTCAACTCTGCACGCGGGTATGAGCCAAGTACCTTAAGAAATACGGTATTTTCTTTTATCTTGGTCAAGACGTCAGCTATGTGAGGCTCATCTTCATGACCTTCAAAATCTACATAGAAATTGTATTCCCAAGGCGTGCTTTTTGTTGGGCGTGACTCTATTTTTGTCAGATTTATTTTATTTGAATTAAATTTTTCAAGAATACTGTATAGTGCGCCTGGAATGTGTTTTATGGAAAATATTATTGATGTCTTGTCTTTTCCAATCCTTTCCTGTTTTTTCTTTGCAAGAACTAGAAATCTAGTATAGTTATTTGCATTATCCTCTATATTCTCTTTAATTATGGGAACTTTGTAGATCTCAGCAGCTCTCTTACTAGCAATGCACGCGGCGCTTTCGCTTTTTAATTCAAGCAAAATTTTCACACTTCCTGCTGTATCATATGTAGGAATAGATTTCAGCTTGTGCTCCTGAATAAACTTTCTACACTGTCCAAGTGCTTGTGGATGAGAATATACTGTATCTGTTTTTTTTAATTCTTCAAACCCGATCAAACAATGTTCTATTCTATAATAGATCTCACCTACAACGTTAAGGGTGGTAGACAAAAGCAGATCATAACTTTCGCCCACACTGCCCTCAAGAGAATTTTCAATAGGAAGTATGGAATAATCCGTTTGACCTTTCTCTGTTGATTCCAAAACATCGTAAAACGTAGGATGTGGTATAGTTTCTATGGTATCTCTGAAAAAGTGGGACGCTGCTGCTTCACTATAAGCGCCTCTTTCTCCTTGGAATGCAGCTCGAAGCATTATTCTTACTGGGATCCTAGTTTTATAAAATCGCCGTTTCCAAACTTACTTGAAAGCTTTCTTTCTTCGATGTAGCCACAATCTACACACTTTACGTTACCGCCTATCTGTACTACTTTACCAGCACATTTGTTACACTGAGTAAATAAAACTCCAAGTTCGGGTTCGCTAATTATTGCATGAATTGCTCCATTTAGGTGACTGATGATTTTGACCATGACGACATCACTTACCCTCGCAAGGATTCTTTTCTTTGCACCTCTTGCTTGACATATGCACTCAAGACCAGAGTGTGTTGGTTTGCCATTTATGTACAACATGTTAATGGCAAACATGTTGTTCATCAGTGCAGCCACATTTCCAATGACTAGATCATTTACTTGTGGAACTGCTGGTGATTTGAATCGATTAATATTTACAATTCGATGAGTTTTATCAAATTCTTTGGTACCTACTACTACAGATCTTATGGTATGTCCATCATCAAATGTATTGTTACCTGTTTCAAATTCTTCAATGGTTGCAACTTTATCACCTGGTAGACTGAATTCAGACAATGCATAATTTTTGAACTTGTTGATTATAATTGTTTATAGCCAGTGGGGGATTTGCAAAAACTCCTCTATGCTTTCATTTTTTAATAATTTTAAGAGTGCATTTGCCTGTGGCGTAGAAAGCACTGGCTTGTGAAAATGATTATCCGTAGATATCCTAGGACATGCAACCTGAATGAAAGCATCAATTCCTTTTAGGTTGCCAAGTCTGTCATCAGTTATATCAGTCAAGGCAAAGAGTTGAACCTTCTTACCTGCTTTCTCAAGCTCTTTTTTGAATTTTAAGGCAGTAGTTTTTGAAAACTGTCCCTCTTTAAGTCCAACTATAATCCCAAAGGTTTCAGCTTCAGCTGCCTTGTATACTGCAAGAATTGCTTTTTTTTGCAGTTTCTGAGCAAATTCTGTAACCTCTCCTATCTCATCAAAATAAGGATCAAGTATGTATGTTGGTTTTCCAGTGGAAAGGGCAATTCCTGACGCATGAAAAGCACTCTGACCTAAAAACACATTGGCATCTACACTCTCTTTTGTTTCTGTTATTGGATAAAATTCGCATCCAAAAACTTGTCCATCGTTTAACTGGCCTTTTCCTTTTCCAATTTTTACCATGACTCCACCTTCTTCTAGAATTTTTTTCACTCTCTCTATCTGTAGTAGGTGTTGACTATCAGTTACTAGTGAAACAGTCTTTCCTACAAGCTCAGTAGCACATTTCGTTGCTACTTTGTCAAAGGAAATGTCGTCAAATGCATCAATAAGAATAATATTTTCACCAAATGTGGTATCGTTTATCGTATGCCCTATGTGAAAAAGTATCTCTGCGCCTAATACTTTGGCACCGTTTGTATTCATATCACATGTACCAAAACATGTATCCGCAAGAACATATGCAGGAATGCCAAATCTTTCCATTATTTTTGATGCAGTTTCTTGGACTTTTGGAAGTATTCCATCAGGTCCATTCAAAGCAACCGAAACAGGTTTTCTGTTTTGGATCTCATCGAAGATCCTCTTTTCATCTATTACTATCATTTGTTGTTTTTAAGCTCATTCGTTTTTAATTTAAATCAAGCGAAACTACACAATATTTAATATCGTTTGATCTAACACCATGACATGGCAATTGCGTTTGTTCTCATAAATGCAGAACTTGGAGCAGAAAATGAACTGGTAAACCAGCTAAAAGCTACTGAAAATGTCAAGTATGTCTATGTTCTGTATGGTGCCTATGATTTAGTAGTAAAAATTGAAGCCCCTGATAATGCAACACTCAAAAAAACAATATCAAACAACCTAAGGCAACTCAAAAATGTGCGTTCTACACTCACAATGACTGTAATTGATGAAACCTAGCTCTGTACTTCATATTGGCTTTGACGACACAGACTCAAAAAAGGGAATGTGTACAACATTTCTTGCATACAAGATTGTAGAATATCTAAAAAAAGAACATGTTCAATTTTTAGACTATCCATATCTGATCAGGTTTAACCCCAACATACCTTGGAAAACACGAGGCAATGGTGCAGTAGCTATAAAAATTAAAACTGAGAAACCAGACACTATTAAAAAAAACATAATTGAATTTATCAAGAAATACTCTTCAATAAATGAAGGTGCAAATCCCGGACTTGTTTTTTATCAACAAGAAAAAATTCCAGAACATTTCTCTAAATTTAGTAAACTTGCATTAACTCAACTGAT
>DATEAJ010000140.1:0-2841 GCA_035288445.1 Nitrosopumilaceae archaeon | reverse complement strand
CGCAAGCTTTGCGCTTGTTAACATCTTGTTCATCTTTCTGATCTCATGTAATTCAGTAGCATATGCATTAGAATATTGTTTATTTTGAGTTCTTACAGCTTCAACAACTTTTTTGAAAATAAAATCATCTTTTTCTTTTAACTTTTTTGAAATTGAATCAAGCTTTACTATTTGTAATTGAAGCCTTTTTTGCGCTTCATCAATTTTTGGTTTAAGTGGAGTATCTGGCCTTACTTTATCAATTACTTTTTGTGAAATGCTCTCTTTGTGTTGGTTCCACTTGTTAACAAAAGTCATAATTTTGCACCTAGGTCGGATTAACAATTTGGGTTTTAACCTGTCATGTGCTCTGATGATGTGTGACTACAGTTACACTAGTGTATGGTTACACACATAGATGTTCTTGGATTTACAGACAATGTTTCTAAATTCGAATTATGAAACATTATGTATGGATTTGGTTAACCAAAGGTGAAGGTATAGATTTCAAAACCCGGCTTTGCAATTATGGTTAACGTATGGGCACCTGCATCGGGACTTGAAATCAAATTGTATAATCGATCACCTGAAATGTGTGCAGCTCCATCTTGTACATCGGTTCCTGCACTTTCGGGCGAAACTGGATTTCCATCAAGCAAGATTTTCAGTTCAGATTCATTTGCAGCCACTATGTTGACTGACCTCGCAAAGTATGGAAGTATTATCTTGCCATTTTCGGAGACAAGCTTCATTCTATCGTCAAAATTTTGCCACTGACCTTCAAGATAAAAATAATCACGAGTTAGTTTTTCTGGTAAAGAATATGTTACAATCTGATCTGGTTTGAATCCCTCTGAATTCCCAAGCTGATTTCTACCAAATGCAAAATTGTATCCA
This sequence comes from Nitrosopumilaceae archaeon, assembly GCA_035288445.1. Taxonomy (GTDB): domain Archaea; phylum Thermoproteota; class Nitrososphaeria; order Nitrososphaerales; family Nitrosopumilaceae; genus UBA8516. The sequence goes on along the minus strand of DATEAJ010000140.1, from coordinate 1,965 downwards.
AAGTAAAGTTCTGGAGTCTGAGATGCAATAAATTGGTGTTCTTCTAAATCTACCAGTGGCTGTGCTGATACAATATTCAAGCCAAGAAGTTGATTTCTTTCTTGCAAAAGTTCTTGAATTATTTTTTCAGTCTCTGCATATCCTCCTTCACCAATATGATCATATCTGATGTATCCTTCAGAATCTGTAATGTATTTTCTTGGCCAGTATCTATTTTCAAATGCTTTCCACGTTTTCATTTCATTGTCTTGTACTACAGGATATACTATGTCATATTGTTTCACTGCAGTTTGTACATTGTTGAAATCTTTTTCAAATTCAAATTCCGGAGAATGGATTCCGATTATCAATAATCCCTGATCAGCATATTTTGTGTTCCATGCAGTGATATAAGGTAAAGTTCTGATACAATTTATGCAACTATACGTCCAAAAATCATAAAGTATGACCTTGTCTTTCATAGCTGCTTTAAGATCTTCTGGAGTTGTATTGATGTATCCTGATATGCCTGTCAATTCAGGTGCCTTTTTGAACCTACTTTTATCGATCTTTTGAATTTCTGATGCCTCATTACTATGTGTTTGGCTTCCCTCATCTGACTGATTTTGTGTTTTTGGTATTTGTGGCTCCAATGAAGAAAAATACAAACCAGCCACTCCGATGGCAACTACTAGTATTATTCCCATGACAAGTGCTGTTTTTAATTCAGTTTTCATTTTTTCATCCTTGTAATAACAAATTATTCAAAAATGGAAAACTAGCAATCGTTGCTAACTGATTAGTATATACTAGTACCCCTAAAATTATAATAAACGATCCCATGATTATTGAATAATATTTCAGATGCTTACTTAGCGCTTTAATTATTCTTGTAAATCTTGAAAAAAATACTCCCATTAAGATAAATGGGATTCCAAGTCCAAGCGAATAGGTAAGTAACAAAGTAAATGCTTGTCCTGGTGCTGTTGCAGCCAAAGTAAGAATGCTTCCCAAGATTGGACCTATACAAGGAGTCCACCCCGCTGCAAAAGCTAATCCAAAAAGAAATGATAACGGATAACTAGATTTGGTGCGATTTGGAAAGAATTTTTTCTCAAAATTTAGTATACGAATTTTGGTTGACAACAACATAAAGGCACCAAAACCAATTATGACTACTCCTCCTATCTGATTAAATCCAGAAATCAGATTTGTTGCAGAGCTAGACAAGACACTATTTAGAATTACTCCAAAAACTGAAAAAACAACAGAAAATCCAAGAACAAAAAAGACCGTATTTAGTACTATGTTTAACCTGTTTGAAACAAGGTTGACAGCCCCGTTATTTCTTTGAAGTTCTGTTATAGTAGTACCAGATAGATATGCCAGAAAAGCAGGTATCATAGGCAATATACAGGGTGCTAAAAACGAACCCAGACCTGCTATAGCTGCTATTGCTATTGATATTTCTGGCATTAACTCAAATTTGCTCTTTTTTTATTAATACATTGTTCCAAATCTACTCCAAATCAATGATCAACTTTTATTCTTGATGTATTGACCAAATTTCATGAATAAAAGAATGATATTTGCTGGACTGGTCTTGGGCGCAATAACTGCCATAGCGATGTATTTGAATTACATCTCTCGTCTTAATCATACCTAAAAAATTCTAAATTTTCTACCTGCTTGTTCTAATACATCAAGTGTTCTTTCTATGTGATTTTTTGATAACCACGCGGTAATTGAAATTCTAACTCTGGCTGTATTCATCTTAACTGTAGGATATCTAATTGGCTGCGCAAAAATTCCATTTTCAAAAAGATATCTTCCAAAATCTAGTGCTTTTTTTTCATCACCTATTATGATTGGAATGATCTGACTTGACGAATTAATCTCATATCCTAAAGTTCTAAGACCAGAATGCATTAGGTGAATATTTTCCCAAAGTTTCTTTCTTCGTTTTTCTCTATTTGAAGTGAATCG
>DATEAJ010000139.1:0-9787 GCA_035288445.1 Nitrosopumilaceae archaeon | reverse complement strand
TCATTCTTACTCAAGTTTAAATAACGAAATTAGCGCCTGCTATTTTGCGGGTCTATGGCTCAGCCAGGTAGAGCGAGGGACTCTTAAGATCTCAGAGAAATCCCTATGCCGTGGGTTCAAATCCCACTAGACCCGCCTTGACATTGTTTCTAGATTTCATAGCATTAAATTTTATTTAAAAATACAAAAGATGATTTGAAAATATAAGATTTGGTGATAATAAGATACAAATCAAAACCACTGATCAGCGAATCACTATATGCTCCACTAAAAAAGTGGCTCTTATTTACCACCAAGATGGGTTCATTGTACAAAAATGAACATAGAGACAGACTTAACAATGATGAGAACATTATGAATACAATGACAAGAGGAAGGACGGAAAAAATCACATCAGTTGAGAACATGACCAAAGAAAAAATGGCTCAAGCAATCAAAACTGCAAAAAGGGAGGCAGAACCTTCTGGAAAAAAGAATATTTCTATATGTGATGTTATGAAAAATGACACATCGGAGATAATCCAAAAATTAGAATCTCAAATTCCAACCTATGCCCAACTTTACTCTGATCTTTACACAAAATATCTGCACATGATGGATGACTTTTACAGCACCTGTTATGTATCTGAAAAGGAATTTTTTGACAAGTTAGGAATAGATCAGAAAGCACTTGGGCTCTTTGATACCTATTGGAAATCCATCACAGATCTGACTCTAAATCAAATTGAGCTGGCAACTAATTTTGCAAAAATGTATGTACAATTCAGGCTTTCAGCACTAGATTCGTATGATAAAGCAGTTCATCTAATGATGGATAGCTACGCAAAAGCCTGGACTCGGTATAACTCCAACAATAAGAAATAATTAGTCATAAACTTGGACAAAAATTAGACCAAGTAGTAGATAACTCCATACCTGGCGCCTTGATTTTAGTCAACATTAATTTTTATTTTTCAAAATAAATTTTTTCCTAACATATTTAACACGTTAAATTTTTATTTTTTGTATGAAACTGTTTGCAAAAAAAGAAAAACTGTCTGCTCCAGTATGTAAGATATGCAACATGGAGTTCACACAAGAAGAAGGATGCTCAGACACATGACAAAAGCGCATTCAAGACCAGTTGGATGGAAAAATTCTAGCGGAACTTGAAATTAAATCTGTTCTAATGAGTACACTGACAATCTACAAGTTTAGTATCAAAGGCGCAGTCATGTGGACCTTCTGATGCAGCATCTATTGGAATCTTTTTCATACATTCCCCATGTCGTCCCTTTTTGCAAAACCAACAGACTTTGTCATTGTGAGATTTTGATTCCATGCTTTTTCCTTTTTTTAAAATACTGTTACATCGCCTGGAGCAGGTGACTGGTCGTGTTTGTTTTGATGGTATTCAATAAAGTCCTTGTGTGCCGTTTCTTGGTGCTTTCGCAGCTCTTCAATGTTCTCAAATATGTTCTCACATAGATAGCATTTGGGTTTGTGTTGATCTACCATTGATAGAACCATGTATGTTAATGATGATTTGATATAATTGAATCTTTCATGTTGGATTGATAAAGTATGTAATTTAGATAGGTGTAAGCCACTTTGAGAACCGTCTATCTTTTCCGGATACCACATCCATGAAGATCTTATGAAGCTTAAGAGTCACCCTACCTGGATTGCCGTCACCTATGGCTTTGTCATCAACCTCTGTAACTGGTTTTATCTCAGAGGCAGTTCCAGTCATAAATACCTCATCTGCTGCAAATAGTTCCTTTAGATTACAATTCTTTTCTGTAATAGATAATTTTTCAGCTTCTGCTATATTTATGACACTATCTCTAGTTATGCCTGGTAATATACCGGCACTCAAAGGAGGAGTAATTATTTTGCCATCATTTACTAGAAATATATTTTCTGCACTTCCCTCAGCTACCTTGTTATCATAATTGAGCATTATTGATTCGTCATAACCATCGCTCAATGCCTCAACTCTGGCTAGTGCTGCATTTGCATAGTTTGAAGCTGCCTTTGCCTGCATGGGTTGTGATCTAGAATCAATTCTTAACCATCTTGAAACTTTGCACCGCGTTCCGCGAATTTTTCCTGCCTTTGTATATTCTTGTAATGCCTCAACACATGCTATGGCAACGTCGATCTTGTTTGCAGTCGGTGTTAGTCCTAGCATGCCATAACTATAGTATGCTATTGGCCTAATGTAGCACTCCTTCATCGTACTTTTTCTGACTGTTTGAATTATGGCATCAGAAATTTGTTTTTTAGAATATGGTATCTTCATTGAATACATTTTAGCTGATCTAAATAACCTGTCAACATGTTCTGGTAAACGAAATATCATAGAACCTTTTGGTGTATTATAGCACCTGATTCCTTCAAAGACTGCTGTGGAATAATGCAACGCATGAGTAAGCACATGCACTTTGGCATTCTTAAAAGGTACAAGTTTGCCATTCATCCATATCTTGCCTTGTTCTTTCATAAGAAAACTCTGCAAGTATGGTAATTTAAAGAATTAATCAAAATATGTAATTTCAAACTCAAGGATCTTAAACATACTAATATTGTATAAGATACAGCTGTAAACATGGAACCAATATTGTCTTTCACTTCTGTTGCACTGATAGTCTTTGGTTTGATAGGGCAAGGCTTTGAGCTCCGAAAAATTAGGGCGTCTATTACAAAAGACGAGGACTTGACATCAAAAAACATGTTTACTAACAAAAGAAATTTGAAATGGTATGTTATGATTGGCGCAGGCCTAGTTCTGTTATACGTAGGAGGACAGTTCCCCTAGGTGAACTATATAGATCAGGTCTAAATATTGCCTCTACCTATATACAATAGCGCGTGTTTTGGGTAACGCCGGACTGATTCTAGATAAGAGGTCCAAGAACAAACCCTAATTTGACTTCTATAGGTAAAGACCTGTAGGGGTCAAATGTTATGATGATTTTGTTTTATACAAATGTGATCTTTGATCTTTCTGCATGAACTGCACGAATAGCTCTTTCTATATTGTCTGAAGCATCTTCTATGACTATGATGATTCTTGATGTTTCTTCTTGCGCATCCATGTTTAAGATGTTAAGTCCTGCTTCACCTACTCTTGCGCTTGCTTTTGACGCAATTTGTTGCACGCGCCACATCTCGTCTCCGATTAGAGTGATTACTCCTCTGTTGTAAGTTATAGTTGCTAGGGAATCAAATGCTAGTATGTACCTTTCATTTCGTTTAACATAATCTGCGTCAAGGAATAATATTCTTGTAAATTCTATGTCGTCTTTTGTGTATGGTGACAATACCACAAACTCGTTGTATCTTTTTTCTTTTTCAAGTGAATCAAACAGGCTTTGTGCAGCTACACTTTCTATTCGTAGGATTGCACAGTTTTTTTTCCCTGTTACTATCTTAAGCGGGTGTCCATCTTTGTCAGGTGGCATTCTCTCTATTGTTGTAATCTTTGATGGATTATTCATGTCCGTGATCATTATGGGTACATCCACACCATTTTCCACTATTTCTTTGATGGCAATAGGATCAAGGATCTTCATGCCAAACATTCCTGCAATTCTTGCTTCGTTATATGATAGATGGGCGATGTCTTCTAATTCGTCTTTTACTACTCTTGGATCGGCAGAAAGTACTGCACTGTCCTTTTCAAAATCTATTCTTATATTGTATTTTTTGTTAAACAATATACCAAGATCTGCAGCCGTTCTGTCAGAACCGCCCCTTTCATATGTGGTTTCCAAGCCGTCAACAGTTTTTCCAATGAATCCTCCTATTGACAATACATCGTTTTTTTCTAATAATATTTCAACTGATTCTATATTTTGAGCAGATTCTGATGCAAGAAAGTTTGCAGATTCAATATTATTGTCAGTTATTATGGGCCATATGTCAAATCCTATTACATCAGATTTTATGTTACTGCTTTTTAGAATATAGTTCATTACATATGACATTAAGATCTCGCCTGAATAAGCAAGTGTACTTGATCTGATTACATCTGCAAATTCTTTTTTTTGTAAAGCTTGCTTGATGGCTGTGGCTGATTTTTCTAAAAAGGAATCAATTGTTTTCTTACATTCATCTTGGTATTTCTTATCTACAAATTCAAGCATCTTCTGGTATGGTTTTCTTAGATTCTCCATACCTACATCTTCTCCTTCTTGTGCTTTTTGGCCAATCATGATTGCAATATCAGTAAGTGATCGTTGTTTACCTTCATGTAATGTAAGTGGAGCAGAAAAGACAGCTATTACCTTTGCATCTTTTTTTAATTCGTTTATTCTTTTGATTATGATCGGGATTAGCTCACCATCTATTCCTATGGCGCTACCTCCAAACTTCGCAACTGCTAGATTTTTCAAAACTTGGATACAACTCTCAAAATCCTAGTATAAAGCATTGGGTTAAAATACGGTTCAATACAGCGAATTGAGATCGTGGTAAGGTTTTCTCTCATCATTTAGAATAACTTATGCGTATTCCTTATTATCTTGAAGATAAAGTTAATTCCATGATTCCAAATCAAGGCTTTTTTGAAGAGGAACAACCAAACGAGATTCAACGCGGTGAACTTTTCAAGGACAATAATACCAATCACATTTTACAGTTTGTTCCAGGTGTAGGATTGGTACACAATGAATCCTTTTGCAAAGAAATAACAGGATGTATTAATTTTCAGCAAAACAACTGAATCACAAAAATTTCTTTATAATATTGGCAGCTTTTTGTGCTCCATCACACATTTTGGGATCTCTTTTTTCATTAATTTTAGTAGGAATTAAAGATTCTAGACGATTAAGATCTTCAAAGGAAAAACCTACTTTCTTTGCATTCTCTTCCTGTTCAAAATGTCCTTTGATTGGAATAAAGATTCCCGGTGTTCCATAAGATTCAGCTTCATCGATAGTGGATTTACCAGCTAGAGAAATAATCAGATCTGCCGCATAGATGATTTCATGTAAATTATTTACAAAGCCAAGATTTCGTATGCCTTCCCCTGAAATTTTCAAAGCTGGGCCAGAAACAATTAGCATGTCTGCATCAAGGTTTAGTTTTTTGTAAACTTGAATTGTTTTCTCTATTAAAAATTGCCCTGCACTGGTACCACCTATGCTAATTACAATTGTTTTTCTATCAAAAGAAAATCTCTTTCTAAGTTCTTCCCTAGAATAAAGAATCTTTCTAACTATTGGACCTACTCTGATGATGTTGTCCTCATCAGATCCATCTTCTGGTAAAATGATGACATCACATTTTTTCATTATCTCTTTCATTGATTTATTCATTTTTTTTTCTATGAATGAACCGATGCCTTTGGCAAAGTTTGTCTCAAGAATATCAGTAATCAGTACTGTTTTCAGTTTTTTTTCCTGAGCTATAGTCAAAGACGCAAAATCCTCATCACTCACAATCAGTTTTGGTCTTTCCTTTTCTATTATCTCTGATGAAATATCTTTACATTTTTTATAATATGAATAATACCTGAAAAGCCACCTCAATGGATTTTTTAGGGTTCCATCTTGAATCTCAAAAATTGGCGGTTTGTAGAGGTTTTGTGCCTCAAATCCATATTCTGAAAACAACTTTGGGCCTCCTTCACCACTAACAAATTTTATCCTATTGTTAAGATGTTGAGCAATAGCTACGTCACGTGTTGCATGGCCAAGACCTATGGGACTTGAAAAGAAAATTACATTAGTCATACATCAAATTTAATGCATGATAATTTCTATATTCTTTTTTTGTAAAATTCTCAAAGTTTAAATGCATTTTTAAGATTAGTTGCTAAGGAACAGCAGGGCCTTTTAAATACAATTTATATAATTATCTTCATTATGACAGTGAAGATCAATTGTTTATCGGAAACATTGATTTCTATTTTCTTGAACTTGAATTGCCTTAAAACCGAACTATATATCTCATACAGATACACAGCCCACTTTTTGCCTAGGTTATGTTGTATTGTGAAACTATGAATACCATAATTTACATCATGCTTGTACTTATAATTTGAAATTCTTATTAATGATTCAACAACGTCTATTGAAGATATTACATTATGTTCTTGACGTAATCGAAGTATGATCTTTTTTGTTGATGCACGTGCAATAGATTTTGCAATAGAAGCTACTTCTTTTTCCGTGAATTTTTCCAAAAGTTTCATTAGTAGAACCCTGCGCACAGGCATGTATTCAGATATTGTAAAAGCTGAACGTTGTCCCAAGTATTGTATCAACATTTGATTAATCAGCATGTTTGGTGGAAGAGCCTCAGCCCTAGACAATTCTCGTAATTTTGAAATAGTGGTTTTATCTAATTGGAAAGTAATGTTTTGTTTTATAGGATTATTCATTACTAAAATAAAGTGATATTCTCGTTATTTACTATTTTGTTATGATTACGAACAAAGAAATTAATAAATCAACTAAAAACGAAAATTTAATCTTCATTTACTTAAACTTATATGCATTTTTAATTGGAGCTTTGCGTGGGTCCATAGTCCAGCCGGTTATGACGTCGCCCTTACACGGCGAAGATCCAGGGTTCGAATCCCTGTGGACCCATTTTACTATTGTTCATTATTAGGTTCTTTTAAGAAAAAAATCAGTAACTTAATGAGACCATGACGCAAATTACATTATCTACATGAAGGCTTTTTTGGTTTTTTTAGTATCGATTTCACTATTCAATTCGTCATCTTTTGGGTATGATTCACAAAAAGAACAAGACCAAGATCGGTGTTATCTTGAAAGCCAGCCAATTAATTGGTCCGGTTGCAACTTGTACGGAAGAGTTCTTACTCATGTAGATCTTCGTAATGCAAATCTAAATAATGCTAACCTAAAAGGTGCTGATCTATCTGGTCAGAATTTACAAGGAGCAAACCTCAAAAACACTTTCTTAAAAAATGCAAATTTGGATGGAGCAAATCTTTCAAAAGCAGATTTATCTGGTGCCTATCTGATAAACGCTGATTTACGTAGTGCAGATCTTTCTTATGCTAATTTATACAAAGCTAATCTGAACAGGGCAGATTTAACATCGTCTGATTTATCAAATGCGAATTTACGAAACTCTATTCTTGTAAGCGCAGTCTTTGCAGATGTAAATCTAGAAAATGCTGATCTGAACAATGCCGGAATATGGAATCTTAACCTGAATAATTGCAAGAACCATCCACTATGTGAATAATATTCAAATCATTCCTGTAAATTCAGTGAAGACGAAGAAATGTAATAATTAACATTACCAGTTTTCAAATTAACAGACTGTCTTCAAGATTTGCGTTGAGGCATATCTCAGAATACTGTTGGCTTTCTGCTTTGGCACACTCTTGTCGCCTAAATTCCCCACTCAAGTCTTTGGATAATAATATGATCCATTTTCCTATGCCATCATAACAATCATTTTTAAACTCAGTTGGCAAAGTTTTGCAAAATGAGAATCCTCTATCTGTTTTTGTTCCAGCATTTACTATTGTCAAAAGCATCCCCTTAAGACAATAGCTGTGATACTCTGATTTTTGTCCCAGTGTACAAAGTCGTACAGCTTCACTTACCCTATTTTTAATATCAGATTCCATCTCCCTTCCGTATCCATAATAACAATACTTGATCATCTCTTGAGGGACTATTTTGTCGCAATCATCAAACGTGTTTTTTATGTAACCATCGTTAAGTAGGTTAAGATATGACACATGATAATGATAACAAGCAGGCGCCCTTTTAGGATCTACGGCATTACATGGATAAAAAATATCATCTTCATCAAAGTCACCTTTTCCTGTTTCAAAGTGATCAGCTACGTTTTGCATAAAGACTCCTTTTGAGCAGCTTAGCTGTTCAATTTCTCCGTCAAATTCATCGCATCTTTTTACCGAAGCTAAAACATCGGTTGGATATAATTTAGTCAAACCATGACCAAGGCCATGCAGACATTGCCAATGTTCAATATAGTTAGGATTTTCCCCCGATCTTGGGCAGATGGCTTTTAGGTCAAGAGCTTCTGGTCCCTTGCCTTGAAATTGCTCCGTCAGTAAATAACTTTCAACGACACCATGGAAGATTCCTCCACCACAAACTTGATCAGAATACGAGAGTGCTTCAGTAACATTTCCGAGATATGCATAAAACCACATCCCCATGTGGTGAGACAATTTATGACAAGGATTATTTTTTCTATAAAGTTGGAGAATCTCATCGAATGTTTGAATGACCTCATTTTTTTCCGAGTCTTGAGAAATAGCTTGTAATGACATTACTGCACAATGTACGTCATCCTTGCAGTTTTCTAAGATTTGAGGTGCAAATGGTTTGCTGGAATAAAGTTGGAAATTTTCCTCTTCTACCATTATGGTTTTTTCAAAAATCTGACCATTACCAGATAGAAATAAAAAGTAAATTACCGAAACTAAAACTCCAGCCCCTAGGAGTAAAAGGGATGATTTTCTTTTAGTAAACTTCAATAATTTGGTAGAAATTTGTGCTCCTATTAATTTTAACTAATAGAAAAATAAATTCATTTAAAACCAGAATTGGCCAATGCTGTTTTCTATTATCTTACAATAATCCCGGCAAATCGACTTTCAGTTTTGTATGATTGTTATTACCAAAAAATTCTAGATGAGGATAATCATGTTATCAGATTTCTATTTTTCAATTAATAACTTGAGTCTTGGCAGCGAACTCTTGTAAAGTAAATCATACTTTGAAATCGTCTTGTTGAATTGAGATTTTGTAACATTGTTTGTCCCAATGTATCCAGACCACGTAACTTTTATCAAGTTTTTTCCAAGCGGTTTTATTGACAAAGTAGCAAAATATGCTCTAAAGGGCAAATTCTTGCCTATTACTAAATATGAAAAAGACTTGCCACTATACCAGATTACAATCTGTTCTTCAATCACAGAACCATCCTGGAATGTAATGAGCCGTGTTGCGCCAACTCCTTTTCTTTTCTTGGATGTGATGACACACTTTTTTATACCAACAATCCATCTTGCTAAATTTCCAATTTCACTTAATCTTCTCCAAGCTTTTTGTGGTGATACATGAACAACAGCTGATCTTGTCACAGTTCCATTCAGAAACTGCATTGCCAATTTAAAATCCTCTAAACCCTTGTGGTCTACAAAGTTCAGGATGATCCTTTAGATATGATATTTTCTCAAGTATTGCATCTTTATCTTCCGGAAAAGTACCGCCTATTGGGTATGCGTTGGAACCATGGTTTGCTCTGAATATGATTGGAGATTTTGGCTTAATCTTACTTACTAAATTCTCAAGCTCAACCAAGGCATCTGCATCATCGATTGGCACAAAAGGTTCCTTAAATTTTGTCATAAATTCATCTCTGATTCCATCTTCAATATGCAATGTAAGTGCACCAAGATAGTGTGGCGATACTTCACTAACTACTTTGGCCGTGTCATCAATGTGCTCTTTTGAAAGAGTCTTACCTCCAAGGCCAAGTATTATCATACATGAAATTGTATATCCTGCATCCATTGCCTTCTTACATGCTTTGATAATGGTTTGACCAGTTGCACCCTTTGTTACTTTTTTTAGAATTTCATCAGAGCCACTTTCTATTCCTATATAAAACATTGTAAGTCCAGAATCATAGAGTTTTTTCAAATCTTCTACAGATTTTTCAAGTAAATTTTTTGGCATTGCATAGCATGATACTCTTTCTATTTTTGGAAATTTAGTATGGATGTAATCAAGTATCTGAAGCATTCTGTCTGTAGAAAGGTTTAGCGCATCACCAT
>DATEAJ010000138.1:0-5971 GCA_035288445.1 Nitrosopumilaceae archaeon | reverse complement strand
TTTGTCTTTGACCATTGGGAAAACCAAGTTTATAATTTCTGGTTTTTTGGAATTATCAATTACTGAAGTTATGATAGAATAAGCTATGCTTGTTTTTCCTTCTTTAGATGTTGGACATATTATTACATCTGCGTTACGAATAGCCTTTACAGCTTTTACAGTTAAGAGATCAGGATCTCCAGGACCACAACCAACACAAACTAGATCTGTCATCAGAAGCGATTTCAAGTTGTGCCTAATTAAAAGTTAGATTTTTGTTGCAGATATTACAGTAACAGGATTTCTTGCTAGCATCATTGTTCCAGTAGAGGTCTTTCTACTCTTTGATACAGTTATTTGTGTAACATCTATTGAGGAGAATTTCAGTTTTTCTATTGCATCCAAAACTGCAACCAGTGTTTCAAGCAGGATTGTACCAATTACTATTCTGCCACCCGGTTTTAGCTTTCCTTCACATAGTTTGAGTATGTCTTTTGTGTCTCCTCCAGTTCCTCCTATGAAAATTGCATCAGCAGTTGGTAATTCAGGAATTTTTTCTATTGCATTACCCAAGATTACCGTAATATTTGAAACCTGGAATTTTTCCATGTTTTTCTTGGTTAATTCAATAGCTTTTGGATCAAAATCAATTGAGAATACTTTACCAGCAGGTTTGACTTGTAATGCAGACTCGATAGATACGGAACCACTTCCACATCCAATATCATATACTATTTGACCTGGTGATAGTCTTGCTTTGCTTATCTGAATGGCTCGTACTTCTTCCTTTGTTATAGGAACTTCTTCAATTCTCTCAAATAACTCGTCTGGGATACCAGGTGTACTGTGTTTCCACATCTAGCACAATGGCATACTCTAGATATTTTAGTGCTACTTGATAGGGAATCCTGTTACAGCTGGATGCAACAGGGTATTAACAAGAATCCAAGTAAAGATGAATATGAAAAAGTAGCTTCCTATTCCTGTCATGATTAGTTTTTTCTTGTCTGATGGCGGAAGTGGTATGCGCATTGCTTTTGCTATTCCATAAGATATGATAAACAGAATAATCATGATCCCAAATCCTACATATGGTCTAGAATCTACATCGATAGAGGTTCCTACAAAAGCAGAGATTATACCTGCAAGTACACCAAGACCAATCCTAACCCAAAAGAGAGTACCAATTGGATTTTTTGTTATTCCATTCGTTTGTGTAGTGGTTGGTTCGTTTGGAGATGGGTTCTTTACGTTAGGATCATCAGGGGCGGATTTTTCTTCTTCTTTTTTCTTTGGATGTCTGGTCAATTAAATTTACAAAGTGACTCATAGGAAACCATGCTTAAAATCTTTGGTTCGCTTCTTAATAGTAACAGTATAATTTTGGAGCGATAATGCGCTATCATGACACTTGCCGGCATAGAATTACGTTATCTAGTAAATGAGATCATTGGGAAAATTGACGGATATTACGTAAGTAACATTTACGGAATTAGTCGCGACAGTCTGCTTTTCAAATTACATCATCCAGAAAAGCCAGACATTCTACTAATGTTTTCTACATTGGGATTATGGATTACTACAATTAAAATAGAACAAATTGAAGAAAACAGATTGGTAAAGAGATTAAGAAATGATCTGCTCAGATCAAAAATTTCTTCAATAAAACAGATTGGTGCAGAAAGAATTGCTTATGTCACATTTAACACATCAGAACAAGAGTTTGTTCTAATTGGAGAATTTTTTGGCGATGGCAATATAATTTTATGTGATAAAAACATGAAGATACTTGCTCTTTTACATTCTATTGACGTAAGACATAGAAAATTAAATGTCGGATTTAACTATGAACCTCCACCGCAAAGCGGATCAGACATTTTTAATATTACACCAAAAGATCTTGCTGTAATACTATCCGTATCAACACCTGCAGTAAGATGGATAGGTAGAACCCTAGGCATTCCTGCAAAATATGCTGAAGAGATAGTTCGACTTGCAGAAATAGATCCATTAAAACCTGGAAATAGTCTATCTGAGAAAGATGTAGAAAAAATTTTCGTGGTGACTAAAGATCTGGTAGAAAAAATTGTAAATGGGGTACATGATCCAATATTAGTAAAAACTGAAAACGGTGCCGATGTCTTTCCTGTAAAACTTGGCCATATAGAAAATACAAACTATACTAAGATTGCAAGTTTTATGGAAGGATTAGATTCGTTATTTACACAGAATCTTCTTGAACGCGGCAAGTCATCACACGCAAATACTGCCACACAGAAAATTGAAGAGTTTGAACATAAATTAGAAGATCAAATAAAAGCAATATCAACAGTTAAAGAAAAAGCTGGTGCCATTTCTGGGGTAGCAAAATCGTTATTGGGTTTAGTTTCAAAAGGGGTGACCTCGTTAGAGAGCCCTGTGGTTATAGATGTGCTTAGAAAGCAAAATGCAGATTTTGTAAAAGAAAGAGGCATTTTGTTTATAGATGTCAACGGTGAAAAAATTCAGATAAATCCTGATTCGTCCCTACAAGCCATTGCTTCTGTGCTGTTTAATGAATCAAAACGACAGATAAATGCCATAGAATTCATAGAATCGGCAAAAAAGAAAACTGAGAAGAGTCTTGAGAACTTTAGAAAACAAGAAGACATTGCAAGAGATTCTGTTGTGTTCACAATACAAAAAAAGAGAGAATGGTATGAAAGATATAGATGGTTTTTCACCTCTGAGGGCCTTTTGGCAATTGGCGGTCGTGATGCGTCATCAAATTCATCAGTTATCAGAAAACATCTTGAAAAAGACGACAAAGTGTTTCATGCAGAAATTTTTGGTTCCCCATTTTTCCTCTTAAAAAAGAGTTCTGAATATAATGTAACTAGCATTTTAGAAACTGCACAGGCAACTGTTTGTTTTAGCAGAGCGTGGAGAGAAGGTTTATACGGATTGGGTTCGTACTGGGTAAATCCAGACCAGATAAAGACTGCTGCTCCAAGTGGTCAATTTATTGCAAAAGGCTCTTTCGTAGTAAACGGTCAGAAAAATTTTGTAAAAGTAAGTAGCATGCATTTGGCTGTTGGCCTTTTAGAAAAAGACGACAGTTATTCCCTTATGTGTGGACCCCCTGAAGCTATTAAAAAAAACTCTATCTATTATGTTATAATCGAGCCATCAGGTTTTGACATGGTAGAAATTGCCAAAAAGATAAAACTGGAATTTCTCAAGTTTAAAGAAAAAGAGAATGTAGTTAAAGCAATTAGCATGGATGATTTTACACGGGTAATACCTGCTGGCGAAAGTCACATAGTTGAATCTGGCATCGGCCAGGGATACAAATGAGCCAAAAAAAACCACTTTTCATAGTAGATGCCATGCTGGGCAATCTTGCAAAGAAACTCAGAGTTTTGGGATACGACTCGACATATTTCCCGTCTATTGAAGATGAAAAACTTGTCACAGTTGCAAAAAATGAAAAACGAATCATACTAACAAAAGATGAACCGCTTTGCAAAACCGCACAAAATCGTGGGATAGTAGCCGTACTAATCAGAGGAAATGACGAGCTTGAACAAATTATGCAGATACATCAAAGTATAGAGTTTGAAAAGTTTGTAATGGACACAAACAATTCTAGATGTATTGTTTGTAATGGTAAATTACAACCAGTAGAAAAATATCGGATCATAGGTAAGATTCCAGAAGGCGTTTTAGAAAGGGAAGAGAAGTTTTGGATGTGCGACGTATGTAAAAAGATCTACTGGCAGGGAACTCATTTTGAAAAACTTCAAGAATTTGTTAATAAATTAAACAACAGATTACGATGATCTTTTCAGATAAAGATGGCGAAATCTTGGTAAAGACAGCCAGATCGGCAGTAACAGAACATCTTAAAACAGGAAAAAAAATAATATTAGAAGAAGATTTCAAATCTAGATTTTCTTATAATTCTGGTGTCTTTGTTACTTTAAACAAAGACGAAAAACTTAGGGGGTGTATTGGATTACCTACACCCGAAAGAAAATTGTATCAATCACTTGTGGATGCGGCGATTGCTTCTGCCACCGAAGATCCTCGCTTTCCTTCTGTAAGATATGAAGAATTATCAGATATTTCATTTGAAGTAACTGTACTAACCCCTCCAGTGGAGATTAGTGTAGAAAATACCTCAGAATATCCAAGCAAAATAAGGGTAGGAAGAGACGGTTTGGTTGTCAGATGGGAATTTGGCGCGGGTCTGCTTCTGCCTCAAGTACCTGTGGAATATGGCTGGAATGAAGAAGAGTTTCTCAATCACACATGCGAAAAGGCAGGCGCACCACCAGATTATTGGAAAAGAAAGAGTACAAAAATACTCAGGTTTGAGGGAATTGTTTTCAAGGAAACTAGTCCTAATGGAGATGTAATACTAGTTCAGTTATAGTATTTTACCATTCTCAGCATCAAGTAGAATTTTTTTTCCATCTTTTAATGAATCATATTCTTCTTTTGTTGCCATAACAAGAGGAATATTTGCAAGTGCACAACCTGATGCAGTGATAATATCAACTTTTGAACATATCATCGCGCGTGGTGCACAGTTATTTGATTTCAAAGAGTATATCGTATAGGCTCCAACACTGCTGCCAACCCCAAAGGGAAAGACCAGAATTTTGTCTGCAAGCGATTTGCCAAAAAGATCGTGTTTTTCATCTCTTATTTTGCCAGTTTTTTTGTCTACTGCACCAAGAAAATTGATTGGTTTTTTTGCTATCATGACTTGACCCTGAGCTTTTCCTTTAACAATTACTTTTAATGTCATGTAGTTTCTTCCTGTATAATTTGAGTTAGACTCTTAAGATTTACATCTACACTGTTTGAGGTTTTCAAATAATATGCTCCCTTGACACTGTTTGTAATTACTCCATCAACATCTTTTTTATCTATTAGTGGTGTGAGACAAATACAGCAATCAGAAAGAAGTTCACCACCTGCGCGTTCTATATCGTTAGTATATCCAAGACGTCGTGCCTGTTCCTGAACTGTTCTTGGACAAAAAATCATACATCTTTTCTTGAATGTTTTTTCCTTTAACATTCCAGCAAGATCAGATAGCTCGTCTAGGCCAAGTTGTGGGCTGCCAAGAGTGATAATATCGCCAGAGTCAGTAGTGTTTAGTTCGTCATGGATTTTTTGTGCCTCTTCTTTGCCAAAGTCCACCGTTTCTCCTTTGGCGTCACCAAGAGTGAACATTCCACATGTACCAGATGTACCCATTCCAGCACAAAGTGACTTGCAGCTACGCCTATCAAGTTCCTTTACACCAGAAATAGCAACAGAGCTTCCAGCAACTTTTCCTGCAAAATATCCAAGCATACCATATGTCAGCTCATCTCTTTGATCAGTTTTCATTCGTATTGTGAGATTTGGATTTCTAGAATCATCTTTTCGTAAGTCAGAAAATGGACTTTTGCCAGTTAATGCACTTGCAAGTGCACTAAATGCACTTTCCTTGTTTGTTTTAAGATTTGCTAGTGAATTTGCATAAATTGCTGCATTACTTTCAGCGAAAGAAACATGTGTGCCCTTTTTTGGTAACTCGAATATTTCATATGGAATACATGAAAAAGATGGTATGGCGCCCATTTTTTCGTATGAATTTTTTATGCTATTTTGTTTTTTAATAAACTCTTCAGAGATATCATATTTTGAGACAGTGTCAGGATCAAATCCCATTGGATTAACTGTAGTCCTTACTTTGAATTTTGCATCTTTGCTAAGCTTTGCAAGAAATTCTTCTCCCGCATCTCCAATTGTGTTATAGTTAACACCAGAAAGATGTGCCCATTCAATTGGAAGTAGACGATCTGCATCTGTCGCTTCGCCTATTGCTACCAAAACACGGTATGCAAGTGCAAGTGTTTCTCCGTATTCACCTTTTAGAGATGCATCTTCTTCTTTTGTTAATTCCAACAAGGTATTCTAATCTGAGCGATATAAAATACTTGTATGGTCTTTA
>DATEAJ010000137.1:0-2409 GCA_035288445.1 Nitrosopumilaceae archaeon | reverse complement strand
TAAAAAAATCAAATTAAAAACAATTGCAGATAGCAAGTAAAATGCAATGGCTCCAATTGCAATCTTTTGCCCTTTTGTGTATGATGTTTCTGTTCCAGCCAAGAGATTCAAAGTACTACGAGGATTGTTAAAAATTCTCCTACAGAATTGATCTTGAAAAGAACCTTAAGAAAAGTGAGAGTTTTAGATCATTAAATACAAACTCGCTTAGCACTAACTATGCCAAACTATGCCAAATTTTTGAAATGAGTATAAAAAGATTTTTGAAGAATTCATATTTTATGAAATTCATATTTCTTAGAATTGTTGACCTTTTAGCAAAAATCACAAACCATTTGTTCTAAATCTAACATTGATCAACATATATTTTAGAAATGGCATCAAATGAGATACTAAAAGTAACAGACGAATTCATACAACAAAATTCAGAATATCCAAAAATAAAAAAACGATCTAAGAGTGGAGGACCATATTCTAAAAATGAGAAAGATGTAAGAAGGGAGGAAGTACGTCGATTACACTTTGATTATGGGTATTCTGGAAGAAAAATAGCTGAATTGATGAAGGTTAATAGAAATACGGTTAATGGCGATGTAGACTACTTGTACTCTAAAATCAGAAAAGATGCAAACATTATCAATCCAGGAAAGACGGCTGCATTATATCTTGGACAATTGAATATTCAAAGGGCACGACTAAGAGAACATCTTGATAAAGTTACTAGTAATTCTGAACGGATGGCGATAGAACGTTTAATTTATGATATCACCTCTAAGATTATACATTCATTTCAAAAATTAGCCGATTCGGAGTATAGAGTTCACAAGCGATCTACGATATTGATGAATGATTTCATGGAGAAAAATGACAACCCCAACAGGTATGTGTCATATTATGATACTATTTCTGTTTCGCAAAAAGCACAAGAGAGGATTTGGAAAATAATTAAAGAAGATAGGCAACATGTTAATTGAAATAAAAAAGTTTAGTTCTTTCGTTTTTTGATATAGATTGCTGCTACACCTACTGCGCCAGCAAGTAATGGTACCATCCAAACTGCGCTAGTTTGTGCTCCTGCTAGTAAAAGTGTAGTTGTTTCAATTGGAATTATTTCGCCACCAATTTCTTGAGAATTATCAGGTTGCACAGGAAACTCATATGTTACTCCTGGTCCAATCTCTGTTTGAACACCATCAATCATTACCATTATAATAGTATCTCCAGAAAGATTAGTAATACTTACAGAGCCAGGATCAGGATTAATCATTATAGTACCGCTAAACATTTCTGCAGTCACAGTAATGCCACTCATCATATAGGAGATATCCACAGAGCCGGAGAGTACCTGAATTGTAACGCTTCCACATGTAATAACTGCCATGTCTCCAGAATCAAATGATATTGTTCCTTCAAAACCACACGAAGATACAGTTGCAGGAGCTCCACCTCCAACTGCTGACACTCGTACTCCAGCAGGATCTGGCTCATCTATAATTGTTACAGCCTTTCCACCACGATTCTCAATGTGGCCATATGTTGTACCACCTAAAAATACGTCTGAAAATGAGGGTGAATATACTGTCGGCATAGTATCAATGGTATCGGAAATTCCATCGCCGTCATCATCGGTGTCTGTTGCATCAGGGGTTCCATCATTGTCTAAATCATTATCAGTCCTGTCCATGGCCAAAAATACATTTTGCTGAATTGAATCAATGTCTGTATTTCGTAAAATGATGTCAGAAAGGCGTGTGTTTTCAATCATCTGATTTTGAAAATCACTAAGGTCATTTCTGTTCTGATACCAAAAACGATCTCCATCGCGCACTCGCTCAAACTGATCTTTTAGAGTTTTGGCAAATGTTGGGCCAACCATTCCATCTAGTACTGGGGGTTCAGATATTCCTCCAACCCACACATCAACAGCATTTACATTATCACTGCCATCTACATTAACACCATAAGCCGTTTTTAGTTTATTTGCCAAATCAATATCAGTTTCGTAGGTAATATCAAAAAAACTATCTACTGTAGGAAGATCATAAGCGTTACGGACTATATTGTAACTTGGCAGACCATGATCTCGGCCACGTTGAATGTTAAGTGAAGGCAGATCAAAACCTCCTACTGGTGCTGGTTCACCAAAAAGAAAATTCCGAACATCATCTATTACAAAATTATCAATCTTTTCTGATTTTCCCACTGCCAGTCCACGTAAAATTCGCTCAATTCCATCATCTTTGACTATCTGTGGATTAAAGAATGAGTCTCTGAGAGAGAGATGACCCCCAGGAGATACAGTTCCATCTTCCTCGAATCGCTCCAAACTACTTGACAACAATGTGTGTCCAACACGAAATCCAGCAGTTGAAAATTCGTTAGCAACTTGTGGATTTACAGCTGGATTAT
>DATEAJ010000136.1:0-4741 GCA_035288445.1 Nitrosopumilaceae archaeon | reverse complement strand
TTTATCTCTAAAACTAATCCACAAAACTGCACTAGAGCTTACAGATGCAATTCCCCAAAGCATGGTTAAAAAAGTCCAAAGTATCGTTAGCAACACCGAAGGAGTAATGAATACTGAATCAATTCAGATGCGCAGATCTGGCCATGAAATTTTTGCCGATGTCATAATATCTTTAAGTGGAGCTGCAAGTTTTGATGAAGCCCATAAAATTAGTAGTAATGTAGAAAAAAATATTATAAATTCAATTTCAAATGCTAAAGTAACTGTTCATTTTGAACCAACTTGGAAAGATGTTCCTCTTGATTCTAAAGTAAACAGTATTGCGTCTTCTGTAAAAGGTGTAGAAGGTGTTCATAATGTCAATTCATCCACATCAAAAGAGGGAGTTTTCATCAGCTTACACGTATTAGTAGATAGGAACATGTCACTTGAAGAGGCTCACAAGGTTTCAGATGATATTGAGAAACAGATTCGAATTGCAGTATCCAACATAAACCACATTACAGTGCATTTGGAACCTTATGTCTCAATACCAAAAACCCCACCTATAGAAGATCTTACTATAGAAGAACAAATAGCAAAAACAATCAAAGAATATCCATCAGTTAAAAAAATTGGCAGAGTTATCACTCTTCAACTTCAAGATATTTTCAAGATCGACATAGATTGTTCCTTTGAAGGGAATCTTTCAATTGAGAGAGTTCATGATATTACGTCAGAAATTGAACATAAAATAAGAAGTCAGATTAAAAATGCCATAGTAACAATACACCCAGAGCCAAATTAAAGAATGAATCCAAAAGCAGTTACTTTTCTAAAACAAGATCCCAAGCTTACAAAAATTATTGAGCGTATAGGAAATTATCAGATTAAAAAAAGAAACAATCACTTTGCTACTTTGGTTGAATCAATAATATCTCAACAACTTACAAGTGGTGCAGCAGAAACCATACTTCGTAGATTCAAAAAATTATATCCTAATTTTCCAAAACCTGCCCAGATTCTAAAAACAAAAGATTCCAAGTTACGTGCTGTTGGACTATCAAAAATGAAAGTTGAGTATCTAAAGGATCTTGCAAAAAAAATTGAAGATGGCCATATTGAAATCAAATCCTTGTCTAAGATGCCAGACGATGAAATAATTGATGAACTTACTCAAGTGAAAGGAATAGGAGTATGGACAGCACAGATGTTTTTGATCTTTTCATGTGAAAGATTGGATGTATTACCTACAGGCGACCTTGGATTACGAAAGGGGGTGCAGATGGCTTTTTCCTTACCTGAACTACCAACACCCAAGCAAGTAGAAGAGATAGGTAACAGATGGAGACCATATCGTAGTGTAGCTACATGGTATTTGTGGAAAAGCCTACAGAAATTCGATAATATCGGATAGGAATCGAGTCATCATATTAAAAACTGTAATGGGGCCGGCCGGACTTGAACCGGCGACCTCTAGCACCCCAGGCTAGAATCATGACCAAGCTAGACTACGGCCCCTCAAGTTGCTGGTAATAGTGAAATTATTAAATCGTAGGATCAAAACTAGAATGATTAAAATCAAGTCACTTGTTGTTTAAAGTAATGAAGATCTGTTCTATCTGTAAAAAAATTTCAGCGTTTGATGAAGATCATCTTGATTGTGTAGAGAAAAGAAGAGTTGAGCTTGAAGCTAATGATTTCAAAGAATCAATCCCAGAAAAACTGGATATTAGTAAAAGTGATGAGGTTGATAGTGGAATCAAAGGAATATTAGATCATTTGTCACGAGAAAAAAGAAAGTCATAACCATTTAGTAAGTCTGTCTTTTTCAAATTTTTCTTTATCTTTAAAATTCTGTTCGTTAGGCTGTTTCAGTAAAGTTATTGGATTAGGAGTCGCAAACATGTCAACTTCCAAGTATCCTGCAACCCTCTTACCCATTTCAACAAAACAGCCACCCTTCCCATCAAAGATTGCCTTTTCTTGTTCTTGTCGTATCTTTGATATTATGTTTCTAGCAACAGTGATTCCTTCTCCTTCAGCAAAAATTCCTGCCTTTGGAACTGCAATTTTATCCGTTACCATTATTTCATTTACATCACCAATTGCATAAACATTTTCAAAATTTGTTTTGCATGTTCGATCAACTGAAATGAATTTCCCTTTTTGTGCAAGTTCAGAATCTACAATAACTGTAGGAACCTTATGTGGTGGAATTGCTATGAGAAGGTCAAAGTTGGTTTCTGAATTTTCAAAACGTAAAGTGTTCTTTTCAACTGAAGTTGTTTTGTGTAAACCATGAAAGTTGATATTCTTTGATTTTAATAATTGCAATAGTTCTTCGCTTACTTGAGGTCCTGCTGCTGGCAAAGTTATTGGCGCAGGACTGTAAAAATCAATTTGTACAGAGTTACCTGTTCCCAAATCATTTAACATGGAACGAATGAGAAGAGCTGCCTCATATGGTGCGGGTGGACATTTGTAAGGCATGCCAGTGATAGCTAAAGCTATTTTGCCAGATCTTGTTTTCTTAATAGCTTCACGAATTTTTGGTACATCTTTAATTTCATATAAAATTAATCCATGTTCAGAAAGACCGTTGATCTGTTCTGGTGCAAGGTCTACGCCTAATGCAACTATCAAGTAATCATATGATAGTTCTCTAGATTTTGTTGTAATAGATTTCTTTTTTGGATCTATTTTTATTATTTCTTCATTAATAAAATCAATGCCTTTTTTTGTTATAGGCTGTAACGGTTTTTTTGAAAATTCAAATTCTCTAGTACCATTTAAGATCCAAAGTTTTACTAGACCCATCATAAAATAGTCTTTTTTATCAATTATTGTAATTTTAACATCCATAGGAAGATTTTGTCGTAACTCATTGGCTGCTGCAAGACCACCAAAGCCACCACCTAGAATCAGAATGTTTGTTGGTTTAATAGATAACACCGGATCAAATTATCTTTCCTGTTGAGTTGGTCTGACCATGATTTCGTTAACATTGACATGTGGTGGTGATTCAACTGCAAACATTATTGCGTTTGCAATGTCTTCAGATTTCAGAGTTTCTATGGTTTGCGCATATTTCATAAAAGATTCTAACGCCTTGTCGGTAATTGTATTAGTAAGCTCTGTTGCAACGATTCCTGGTTCAATAGTTGTTACTCTGATATTATTTCTAGTGCTTAGTTCTTGTCGTAACCCTTCGCTGAATGCTCTCACTGCATATTTTGTTGCACAATAAACACTACCAGCAGCAAAGACAACTCTGCCTGCAATTGATGAGAGATTAATAATATGACCAGAATTTTGTTTTATCATGTGGGGTACTGTAGCGCCAGTACAAAATAGTACGCCCTTTATGTTTACATCCACCATTTGTTCCCATTCATCAATTTTTAGACTCTTTACAAAACTAAGAGGCATTATACCAGCATTATTGACTAGTATGTCCACACGACCCCATTGTTTTATCACAGCAGCAATTAATGATTCACAGTCTTTTCGGTTTGTAACATCACAAGTAACAACTAAGCATTGACCACCGTTTTTCTTAATTTCATTTTCTAGTTGTTGAAGGCGATCCGTTCTTCTTGCAGCAATTGCTACTTTAGCTCCTGCCTTAGCTAAAGCCAAAGCAGTAGCATGTCCTATACCACTACTTGCACCTGTTACTATTGCTATTTTATCTTTGATCAATGAAAATCTGCTGTTTATCACAGCATATTGTGTAAATATGTTTTGTTGACATTGTGGAATTTATATTGATTAAATTGATTTTTATAACAATCGTTTTCGAAAAGTCTCGACATATCTAGTAAACCGATTGTCCTGGTTTTATCTTTGCAATCCTTGCTTGGTATAGTAGTGCTATTGCTAAAGCTAAAAGAACAAAAGCGGTAAGCCAATGTGCCACAATCAAGGTTACATATGCTATGGTAAATCCAATACACAAGCCCCCTTGAATTACAAGTTTTATCCACGAGTTTATTTTAAACACCCTAGAAATAATTTCTATGACAAAGAGTCCAATAACTGGGTATATTGTAAGCAAGAGATAATCGATAACATCTACTCCCAAATGAGACATGTATGTCTGGAAGGAGTTTTACGTAATTTTTAGTCTTCCCAACTGATTTTTACAGCAATTTTCTTTCCAATGAGAGCAGTAGCATTCTCAAAAGGAAGAGTAGCTACATCCTCTGCATCAAATGGGCCATATTTCTCTAGATCTGAACCTACAATCTGGTCTATTGGTTTTAGAAATCTCACAACTATAGAACGTAATTTGTGATTTTTTGATACAGTTTCAAGAAGTTTTAACCTACCGTTTAGTGTTGCGGAAAGAACTATATCTTTTCGCTCACGTAATTCATCATCTGAATCAAGTATGTATCGCTCTTCATCTAACAAGTTAGAATAGTCAATCTCTTTTGATTTTACAACTTTTTCAATTCTTATTTTTAAAAGAAGTGAGATCATGTCAGTTATTATCTTTACAAGTGAGTCTTTGATCTTTGATTCAATCCCATCATACCCTTGGTTTTTTAACTTGCCAAGCATATCCGATATGCTGTAGTAAAAATGTGAATCAATTTCTTGAACAGAATCATTTTGGATTTCTCGTAGTAAGATATTGTACAGAGAATTAACATCAATTTTTTTTATTTCAGACATTTGTACACCTAATAATCCTTAAATGGTAGACTCCTCGTGTTATGATCAAGGTGCTAAATTGCCATATAAAGTGATTGGT
>DATEAJ010000135.1:0-2725 GCA_035288445.1 Nitrosopumilaceae archaeon | reverse complement strand
CACAACTTAGACGTCATGATGAAAGTCTAAAGACTAGTACAGCAAAGATCGAGTCATACATTGCTTCATTAGAAGAACGCATAACAGTCACAAAAGAAAACTATGCAGAAGAAGAGCAATCTAGAATAGCAAACGCACTTGCATCACTTAATGATAAAAAGTCTAATATTTTGAGTGCACAAACCTTGATTTTAAGCCAGATTAGAGAACAGACTGCAAATCAGACTGAACTTACAAACAACGAAAATACTGTAAAATCTAGCATGAGGACACTCAATGAGGAACAATCTAGATTGAACCATGAAAAACATGATCTTGAAGTGGAGCTTCAAGAAATGACAAAAGAAAAAGAAACAGCGGATACTGCACTTGTCTCTTTAAGAGAAAAAGAACAACAGCTAATATCCACATCCGGAACATCAGTTTCTACACTCAAAGAATACGACGCAAAGCTAAAGGAGCTATATGATGCAGAAAGATCTCTTACAAAAGAAACCAACAATTTCGAAAGACAATCTGATTCTCTTTCTCGTGATGTACGTGACCTTACAGAAAATGAAGTTAAGATTCGAGCAACACTTAGCTCATATGGTTATGATGAACTTTTAGAAACATTTGATGTAGATCAAATGCTGACTAGACTGGAAACAGAAAAAAAGACATTAAGTGGAACATTGAACACAAAAGCTCCAGAAGCATATGTTGAGATCTCAAACGGATATCGTTCCATGTCAACACGTAAAAACGAACTTGAGGAAGAAAGAAACTCTATTGTGAGATTCATAGAAGCAATTGACAAAGACAAACGCCAAACATTTTTGGAAGCATATGACAAAGTTGATCAAGACATACGCAAAGTTTTCAATACGATGACTGGAGGTAATGCCTGGCTTGAAATACAAAATGAAGACGACGTATTCAATTCAGGAATATCATATCTAATACAGTTCCCAGACAAACAGAAAAGAGAATCAACTTCAATTAGCGGTGGTGAAAAAACACTTGCTGCAATCACATTCCTTTTGGCGCTGCAGACACTAAAGCCATCACCTTTCTACTTGCTTGATGAGGTAGATGCACACCTTGACGCACTAAACACAGAGCGGCTCTCAAAAATTCTTGTAGAACGTTCGACTGGAAATCAGATTATAATTGTCACACTAAAGGACGCTACTGTACAAAAGGCTCAGCTCATCTACGGTGTTTATCCAAAGAACGGCGTTTCGCAAGTTGTTACCTACAAGCAATCCAGCACACAACAAATTGCAAATTAGTCTAGCTTAACAAAACACGCAGCTAGTCTATCTCGTCCTGTTTGTTCAAGCGGTGGTTCTTCTTTGCATTTTTCAATTGCATATGGACACCGTGCACGAAATCTGCATCCACGATACACGTCAATATCAAGTGGCTCATTGATTCTGATCTTTTTTTCTTTGAGTAGGTTATCAGGTTCTGGTTCTGAAATGGCATCTAGCAAAGCTTGTGTGTATGGATGTCTTGGGTGCAAAAGCACGTCATCAATTGGACCACTTTCTACAATTTTTCCTAAATACATGATAGCAATGTTTTGGCCAAGATATCTTGCAGTTGATAGATCGTGTGTTATGTAGATGTAAGAAATACCATGTTTTTGTTGTAGCTCACGCATCAGCTCAAGCACTTCAGCTCTAATTGAAACATCAAGCATGGAAACTGGTTCATCTGCAATGATTAATTTTGGTTTTAAAACAAGAGCTCTTGCTAATACTATTCTCTGCCTTTGTCCTCCTGATAACATGTGTGGAAATTTATTAAAAATATCTTCAGCTGGCTCTAGTTTCACTTCATGTAACGCATCTAAAACCGCTCTTTTTCTTTCTTCTTTTGTTCCAATCTTGTGAATTTCAAGAGGTTCCATTATGATATCCGATATCTTCATTCTAGGATTAATTGAGGCATAGGGGTCCTGATGTATCATCTGACACTGCATCCTAATCTTTTCAAGACTCTTGTTGTCATTACCTATCTCTGTGCCATCAAAAAAAATTCTTCCAGAATCTGGTTCTATGGCTCTTAAGATGAGTCTAGCAGTAGTTGATTTTCCAGAGCCTGATTCGCCTGCCAAAACAAGAACTTCTCCTTTTTTTAGTGAAAACGAAACATCATCTACAGCTTTGACAACCGTACCTGAAGAAGAAAAGATCCCTTTTTTGGTAAAGTGTTTTGTCAAGTTTTGTACTAATAGAATTTCATCCAACAATAGTAATTGAAATGTAAACTATATCAAGAAATCTTTTATGCTATTTTCGAATTATTCATAAAGCCAGCATGACACGTAGCCAGAATCTGTTTTAAATTTTGGTACATCTTTTTTACATTTTTCCATTGCCTGTGGACATCTATCATAAAACCTACATCCTTGAGGTGGTTGTATCAAACTTGGGGGAGTGCCTTTGATGTAGTTTGTTACTTTGTCACCCCTTAATTTTGGAATGGACTTCAAAAGGGCTTGTGTGTATGGATGCTTTGGATTTTTATAAATTTCAGACGCACTTCCAAACTCAATCATCTTTCCTGCATACATTATTCCAATTTTTTCTGCAATTTCAGAAATTATGGCAAGGTCATGAGTGATTAGCATTATTGACATGCCCTCTTTTTTCATTTTTTTTAGTAAATTGATTATCTGTGCCTGTACTAGTACATCAAGTGCAGTTGTTGGCTCGTCAGCTATGACAAATTTTGG
>DATEAJ010000134.1:0-3692 GCA_035288445.1 Nitrosopumilaceae archaeon | reverse complement strand
ATAAAAATTATTACCTCAATTGGTTTTGAATCATAAAACCACTTGTCATCAATTTTTTCAGCCCCAGATGTGACAAGAGCATTAGAAATCATTTCTTCTGCAAGTTTAGGATTGTATCTAAAGTTAAACGATTCAAGTTCCTCTAAGACAAGAAGATAATCAGGATCAAACGGATTGTATGCAGATATCATGGTAGTACCATACCCTCCAAGAAATTCGTTTACAATCAATTCTCGGTCGATCAGATAATTGAGTGCAAATCTTACTTCACGTAGTGAGAATGGATTGAATTTTTCAGAGGGGGCTGGATTTACAAGAATACTAAAAGATCCACCTGTCGACTTGAATACGTTCAGTCCTTCTCTTGATTTAGCGTCCTCAATTCTGTCCGAAGAGACCCTATAATAATAAATGTCCAAGTTTCCATTTCTCACTTCTTCAAGTGCTGTGTTTTCGTCAACGTACTGGATAAACTGCACTTTATCAACAAAGGTTCCTTTATCAGCAAAAGCAACTACTGAACCAAAAACAATGATAGCGAGTATCACTAATAGAAAGAGTTTCATGATTTGACTGATTGAAACTGTTTTTAATCTTCTTTGGTTTATATCGTTCTATATCATTGACATGAGCTTAGATGATCGCATTACAAAGATGTTAAATACTTGAAAAAATCGATCTTGCCAAATTTTTACCATTTTTTACCATTTATTATTAAAATGTATATATTAGAACGAGAAAATCAGCTCTGTTGAATCTCCAAACTCTAGTCAGAGGAATTGATGGAATAATTCCTGGAGGCATGTCAATCAAGGATTTTTCTATGGTCACAAGAACAGATGAAGAGACTGCTAGTACGATGCTTGATAGTTTCTTACAAAATGGAATTGGAACATATGAGGATCACCAAATTTTCTTTGATGAAAATGACAGACTAAAGACCTGTCTTTTAGCAATACGGATGGGTGCACCTGTTGATGAAGTTTCAAGATCACTTGATTGGAAAGATTTTGAATCACTTGCTGCAGAAATTTTAGATGCCAGTGAGTTTGAAACAACCCGGAATCTAATATTAACAAAACCAAGAATGCAGATAGATGTAGTAGGTGTAAAGTCGGATATTGCAATACTAATTGACTGCAAGCACTGGAAGAGAGCTAATCAATCATCTTTAGATAATGCAGTAAAAAAACAGATAGAAAGAACAAAGCGTTTTCTTAAAACTGAAAATGTCAAGGCAGCAATTCCTGCAATTGTCACTTTATATCAAGAAGAGATAAGATTCATAGACAAAGTTCCAATCATACCAGTTTTACAGCTTAGTTCTTTTTGTGAAGATTTTTATGGAAATCTAGATGAACTTAACACATTAGAACATAGTTAAGAAAAAGAAGATGGTAGTTCCTATCAAAAAAGCTTGTGTAATTCTCATTGTACGGTCAAGCGATTTTGAATAGTCTTCAAGAAGTGTAGTTCCCATGATTTTAACATCTGTTTGATGGTGTAGCGCTTCAAATGAGGCCTCGGAAATGTTCTGTTCTGCTTTTTTAGCCAGATCTAGGTACCAAGAAGATGCATCTTGGGGTGTAGACAGGCTACCAAATGTAAAGTAGCCGTGTTTGTTTCTTGCCTCTTTTGTTTTATAATGAGTATCGGATGTGCACATTTCAATCAAGTTGTACTCATTTTTTGAAAGAGAGTTTACAATTTCTTCTCGAAAACCGTTTTGCATGTTGTTAGAGTCTGACCATCCAAGAAAGAATTTCTCACCTCCTATTTTCATGCACACGATTCCAATTCCACCAGGACCAAGGTCATCTGCAAGAATGTTTTGATTTTCCAAGTTTGCATATCCTATTTCTAGTGGCGATGTTTCTTTTGTCATCAAAGTGTCAAGGTTTGATTTTGCGGCTTTGAAAAGGTCATCTGCATCGTTTGGCGATATCTCTTCGCCCATCGCATTGTGACTATCGATAATTAAGAGTTTGTCAAATCCACGGTTTGTTGCATATTGATCTAGTTCATTTTTTACATAGAGTGGAATATCCTCCATTCCGTGTGGAGAAAGTGACAGGATAAGAACAGCTATCTTGTCAAACAACAAGCCGACCGTTCTTGCTTTGTTTACCTGTACAGTAACTGGCTTTGTACATTTATTACCTTGATCTAAGACGGAACTTTTTGCAAAGCTGGCCAGATATGCATCAACCTGAGATTTTGATGGTAAGTTAAGGGAATGATCAGAAATGCTGTGCATTACCATTGCGGACGAGTTCAGGTTTTTATATATCTGATATGGAATATTACTTCCCCCTATTGGGTGAAATGGTCCGGGGTGAACGTCTGGTAAAACGATTCGAAACTCCTTGTCTTTTGTCTTGAATCTAATTTGAAATGTTGACACTTTGGATGGTTGAGAGCGCTCTTCTATCAAGCGTTCCATCTTGGAAGGATCGTTTCGTGTCCATGCTGCAATGTATGCTTGTAATACCTTATGTGTACGTGGAACGTTGGGACCACCAGCTCTGTCTGTTATTATGGTCCAAACTGTTCCGACTACTAAAAAGACAATTCCATATCCGATTGCTTGCAAGTCAGTAAGCATTGGAATCCAAAACTTGGATGGAATAATTGTCAAAAACAATGCAAGTGGTTGTATCAAACAGATTGCCCAAGCTAGTTTTACTTTTGCACCAAGAACTGAAGTAAAGATTCCTATTCTAAAACTTGCAAACAGAAACATTCCTTCCGTAAGATATATTGGTAAAAGTTCTGGTTTAGAAAATATAGGTACAGAAATTAAACCACCTAACGCTGCTACAAGCCATAAAAGACTTCCAAATCCTGAGATGTGTCTTACTTTGGATTTTTCTGTGTGCAAGAGATGAGCATCAATAATTTGTGTGGTAAGTAGTGCGCCTATTGCTACAAACAGATGTATGAAAAACTTGTCATAGTTTTCAAAATAAGCAAGCTCTGCAAGTAATACAAGGATTGATACAACAACAACAGAGACAAAAAGGGAAAGATATGGTGAGGAAGGAGTAAGTAAAGTCAACGAGTATCTCTTATGAATACGAGATACATTATCGGCATTTTCAGTCATGGTAGGAAGAACAATTTTAGAATCCAGGAGATTACAATTAAACCAGTTGGGATAGATACTACTATCTCAGGTCGGACACGGTATCCCTTAGTTTCATCCTCAAAGAACCTCAAAAGACCAGCGCTTGAGGCAGGTAGAGGCGCTGATTTCTTGCTACTCATGGTTGTCTTTGAGGGCAAGATTTTTACATAAATACTTTTTGCACTATTGTTTGAGTTTTTCTATTATTGCCACTAGATCTGTTATTGATTTCATGATCTGTTGCTGTTTTTGGTGATCTTTCTCATGCTCAAGTTCTTCAGAAAGCACCTTTAGTTTTTGTTCAAATTTTGCAATGGTTGTATTTTCAGTTTTTTCTTGTACAGGAATGTCTTCTTTTGCCTCCCTGCCACAATTTACACAAAGTGCGTGGCCATCTTTCATTACACGAACGCCTTTGCAGTAAGGACAGGGATCGCTTATCAGAGTTGCACCTTTTAGGAGCATCTCTACAGCTTTTTTGGTAAGATCTTTTGACACAAATCTTGTTTGCAAGTCTAAGTAAAAAAGATAGATACGGACAAGGCTTAATAGTGGGAAAGCGAGT
>DATEAJ010000133.1:0-5158 GCA_035288445.1 Nitrosopumilaceae archaeon | reverse complement strand
ATTTTGTTTACAATCAAAGTCAAAGATTTTTCTTTCAAAGTAAAAGGAAAAGGTCATGATGGATTAGTTCTAACTCATCCACATGATATTGTAATTAGGAAAAGCTCATTTGTCTGTCCACGCACTCTGGCAACTAATTGTAATAAGGCAGCTGATTCCATACCTAGACATATGATAAAGATCTTGCAAAATCCAGACACAAAAGGAATCTTTGTAATAGATGTAATCTAATCGTTTTTAGATACAAACTTTGTATTTTTGGATGTATTATTTAGATAACTAGAATTATTGTTTTCAAAAATTTTTGTTACTGCACGATTTATAATCTCCATCAAAACATATTGATCATAATGCGATTCATTATGATTTTCAGAATTTTTCTTTTTTATCTTTGACAGATTTTTTTGTGCAATGTTTTTGATTATTTTTTCCATTTTTATAGAAGCGTCTGTTATTGTTTTAGAATAATTAGAATCAAAGTTTGGTGGAATTTCATATCCTAGAAGTTTTACTGAAGTACCGTAATATTTTATAACGGCTCCACGGGCTTCTTTCATCTTTACAATCTCAATCAATCCAGCATTCTTTAACACCTCAAGATGATGTCTAATTGTAGTAAGGGCTTTTTTGTAACCGGTTTTATGTAATTCATCCGCTATTTGTTCTGCCGAAAGTTCATTATGATACAAGCTTTGAAGAATTTTTATTCGTACTACGTCATCAAGCGCTTTTGCTTGCTCTATGTTAGTTGTGAGTATTCTATTCACTTTCAGTTCTTTTTGTAATAGAGTGGACATTCCTTCTATCAGATTTATAATCAATCTAAAAGAACAAGGCGTTACAGTTTTTTGTCTATTAGCATTATTTTTTTTATGCTACTAATTGGATTAGAGCAAACCAATCAATTACAATGTTACAACTATGAATATAGTTGTAAATTTGTTCTAATGATACCAAAATCATATCTTTAGTACCATTACAAAAACCCTGAAAATTTTTTAAAAAGGCCAGTTTTGTGAAAATATTGTGTTTTTGTGATCCTTCAGTTCCCAAAGCGGACAAGGAACAGGGTGTGTCGCCATACTAAATTCGAGTTAAATTGAACGACCAGTTATCTTTTCGTATGCAATTATGTATCTAGAAGATAATCGTGTGCACAGTTCTGGTGGCAAGGACGGTGCAACTGGCTCTTTACCCGCTTTTCGGTCTTCTTCGAATTGTTTTTGATATCCACGTTCAGCTAACCAATCACGGAGAAGTTGTTTATCAAAACTTTCTTGAGTCTTTCCTATCTGGTAAGTCTCTTTAGGCCACATTCTGTATTCATCAGGACCAATTGAATCTCCAAGCAATATTTCATCATTTAGTTTTCCAAATTCTAATTTTAGGTCAGCAAGTATGAAACCCGCATTTTCTGCTAATTTATACATTTTTTTGTAGATTCCAATAGATGTTTCTTCTAACAAATCATATTCTTTTGAAGTTACAAGATTTCTGTTGATGGCATTTTTTTTATTAATTGGCAAATCATGTGTCTCTGATTTTGTCGTAGGATCAAAAATTGGCTGTGGGAGTTTAGCAGCAAGCGTCGTATCAGTGTTTTTTGGAATTTCAACTTCACCATTTTTCCATCTTTGGATTAGACTTCCATAGAAATATCCTCTAACAACACACTCAATTGGAATCATGGACATTTTTTTTACTACAATCTTATCTTTTGCTTCTGTTCTAATGTAATGATTTGCGTTTGGGAGTTCTTTAAACCAAAATTCAGCAAATTTGCAAAGAATTTCACCTTTTCTTGGAATAGGAGTTTGAAATTTTACATCAAATGCAGAAACCCTATCGCTGAAATGAAAAAGCAGATTTCCATCGTCGGTTTCGTATATGTCTTTTACTTTGCCTGAACGTAGAAACTTCAAACATGCGTCATTAAACTAGGTATGATTTAAACTGATATTGAATCATGAGCCCATCATGCCAGGCATTTTTATTGGCAGTCTATACGGCATAGTCATATTGATACCTTCGTCAGTAGTCACAGTCACCTTTTCAAGTTTGTTTTCAGTTGGTGGCGATAGTATTAGTTTCTGGCCTGGTTTAAGGACAGAGATTTTGTCAATATATCCATCATAGTCTATTATCACATTAGTAAGTGGAGCATTTCCAGTGTTTTGTATAATAACACGCGCCATTGTAAACCGGTCCTGTGGGTCTTTGAAAGGATCAAGATAAAGATCATATTTAGCAGGATATAGGATAGGCAAACCGTAGATCATTGTTGCAGTTATTATGACAACACCGCCAACGCCTGCAGCAATAAGACCAACTTTCAATGTTTCAGTTAGTTGCTTCTAATAATATAAATATACAACTAATTGGTATTTTTTGATCTATTTTTTTCTTGAATGATTTATTTTTTGCTTCGGGAGTTTTGGACAGGCTCTGGATCTAATAATACTACCTTTCTTCCAATAGAGTAATCACTACCACATTTTGGGCAGTTAAAATGTTGCCATCCTATTTGTTCAAGAACTACTTCATCTGTATGATTAGCGCATGTCAGTCTCTGTTCCATAAAAAATTTAGCTTCCACTTTCTTAATAAATATGTGGAATGAATCGTTCATGACAACAGCGTCACTAATTCATCATTTTTGAATGGGATGATTTGGTTTCCAAAATCCTGTTATAGGAGTCTTATTACGCCTTCATTCAAACCAACAACATTCTAATTAATAAAATCTATTTGCCGCCTTGTTCAGGAATTACAGAAAGTGTAGTTGTTGAAATTACATTGTTTATTTTTCTAATTTTTTTGGTGATAACCTCTTCGATTTCTTTTCTTGTTGTTACTTGCACTTTTGCAAAGATGTCATAAATGCCATACGTACCCATGACTTCTTTTACACCATCAATTTTCAGAATATCGTTCATTACTTCCATTTCATGTCCGATTTTACTTTTTACTAACACATATGCAATTTCCATTTTTTATTCTCCTTTTATTTCTGCCCTAGTTTTAAAAACAGGTTTTATGCCAAGTGTAGCATAATTTCCTGTAGAACAAGTAAAGCACATAGAGTCTAGATCTATTCCTACTGCTTCTGCCAAGTTTTTCTGATCATTGTATCCAAGAAAATCAGCACCTATGATTTGCCTTACTTTTTCAGTCAGTTCTTTTTCATCATATTCTTTGCCGTCATCAATGAATGTTACAAGTTCATCTTGTGATGGAAAGTCAATGCCAGCATAACATGGAAAACGAATTGGAGGATAGGTTATTACCATGCTTATTTTCCTTGCGCCAGCTCTGCGAAGGGCTTTGATGATTGCTTTTGAGCTTGTTCCACGAACCAAACTATCATCAACTACAACAACGTGTTTACCAGCAATAACAGAAGTAATTGGAATTATCCACCTGTTGATTTCCACCCTGTCGCTTTGATGTGGTTCAATGAAACTCCTAAGTGGTCCTTTCCTACTGTATCTGTCTTTTAGTAAGCCTTCTTCAAATGGGACTCCAAGCTCTTGTGCATATCCAAGTGCAGCAGGTCTGGCAGAGTCAGGAACTGGAATTACAATATCTGCGTCATTGATTGGAAATTTTTTTGCGAGATGCTGACCGATTCTTTTTCGTGCAAGGTAAATGTTAGAGCCTTCCATGATACTAGACGGATGTGCAAAATAAGTAAATTCAAATGAACAATGAGAATGTGTTTTTTCTTCAGAAAACATTTCTGATTCAAGACCAGAATTGCTGAGTTTAAGAAGTTCGCCTGGTTTTACGTCTCTCACCAATTCTGCACCAACTGCCGCGATTGCAGACGACTCTGATGCTACTATGTATGTATTGATGTCTTTTCTAAAACCAAGAACCATTGGTCTGAATCCTTTAGGGTCACGGGCTGCATAGACTGCATTATCATCAGAAACAAAGGTAAAACAAAATGAGCCAACCATCTCATTTTTTAAAATAGAGAGTGCACTTCCAAGACTTCCATTTGTTGCCATAAGTGAAACAAGTCTTTTTGCTGCAACCAGTGTGTCACTAACGTTTTGAGGTGTAAATGTACATCCTCCCACCATTCCAGCTAATTCTTCAACATTGGCAATTGTCCCGTTATGTGCAATACATAGATCTTTTACTTTGAGAGGTTGAGCATTTTCTAAATTACTTTTTCCCATTGTAGAATATCTAACATGTCCTATTGCTGCAGGAGATGCATATTCCCTTGTAACTTTATCAAATTCTGTCGCTGCGGAAGAAACAAGTCCAATTTGCTTGTATGGTTCTTTTTTTGGAATAGCAACCCCCCAAGCTTCTTGGCCTCTATGTTGAAGGGCTCGTAGTGAATCAATAACCATTGGAATTACATTTGCCCCATCAAGGCTAAAGATTCCGACAACGCCGCAATTTTCCTTAACCATGTGCTACCAATGACTCCAACGAGTTTAACCATTTTTCCTGTGCCTTATCAATCCTTAGATCGATTATCTTCTTTGCCTTGTTTTTAAAAACGATACTGGAACCTGAAAATTTTCCAATGATTCCATATGGTACCTCTTTTTGTTCTAAGAAACCCGTTATTTTTTTGATGTTTTTCTGGTTTACAGCAAGAACATACCTAGAATGAGATTCTGAAAACAAAAGGTCATCAGTCTTTAGTTTCTGCCCAGGAATTTCATCTAATGATATGATGCATCCAATTTGGTTGTTAATACATAATTCAGACACTGCAATTCCAATCCCACCTTTCGAGCAATCGTGCACACAGTTCACTAGATTTTCGTCTATTAGATTCAATACTGCATCCATAGTAGCTTTAGAAAGTTCAAAGTTCACTGCGGGACATGAACCACCAATTAAATTGTGGATGTATTCGTAATATTCAGAACCACCAAGTTCGTCTTTTGTTTCACCAATAATAACAAGGAAATCATTTTGAGAGATTTTCTGTGAATGAGTTGGTTTTTTTTCGATCAATCCTAGGACTCCAATTAGCGGAGTTGGTTTAATTGGTCCATCATCTGTCTCATTATAGAAACTAACTTTTCCTCCAACGCATGGAATTTCAAAATATTTTGCATAGTCAGTTATTCCTTCAAGTGATTCTTTGAATGTCCAAAAGATTTCAGGATCTTCTGGATTTCCAAAT
>DATEAJ010000132.1:0-6310 GCA_035288445.1 Nitrosopumilaceae archaeon | reverse complement strand
TCGAACCCTCGACCTGGTGGTCCGAAGCCACCCGCACTATCCTGGCTATGCAACGGGTCCGATCAAGTAAGAATTTAACGGGGCTAAATATCTGTCTAGATAATTGAAAATATCAAAAAGAGTTGCAGGTGTGGAATATGCTATACGTGATATTGCACTAGTTGCAAGAAAACTGGAAAAAGAAGGCCATAAGATAACATATCTTAACATTGGTGATCCAGTACAGTATGGATTTCAACCTCCAGAAAATGTCAAAGATGCATTCATCAACGCAATAAAAAAAGGGCAGAATTATTATGCTGCATCAGAAGGACTACCTGAACTTAGGAATGCGATTGCACAAAAAGAAAAAGCAAAGGGTCTTTCTGTTTCAGAAGATGATATCATAGTAACAAACGGAGTCTCGGAAGGACTTGAAATGTTGATGGCTTCGATAGTGGAATATGGCGATGAAGTTCTGATTCCAGGACCATATTATCCACCATATGCCTCCTATGTTAGATTATTTGGAGGGGTTCCAATAGAATTCTCAGTAGATCTGACCAACTCTACACCAGATATTGACGACATAAAATCAAAAATCACCTCAAAAACTGTTGCAATATGTCTTATTAGTCCAAACAATCCAACGGGTGCAGTCTTTAACGAAAAATCTCTAAGAGATCTAATAAGCATTGCAGTTGAACATGATCTATACATAATCTGTGACGAAATATATGATCAGATAGTTTTTGATGAAAAGTTTGTTGGAATAGGTAAAGTCAGTGGTGATTCTCCAGTCATACTAGTAAATGGTTTTTCAAAGGTACATCTTATGTCTGGTTGGCGAATTGGTTATATCGCGTTTAACAATTCAAAAAGACTTGAACTCCTTCGTGAAAACATACCAAAGCTTGCCAGAGTTAGAATTGCATCTAATTTACCAGTTCAACACGCTGCATTGGAATCACTTAGAGGTCCACAAAATTACATTTCAGAATTTGTTTCTCAATTAAAAAAGAGAAGAGACTATGTAATCAAAAGGTTAAACGGCATGAATGGACTTAGTTGCTCAATTCCAAAAGGTGCCTTCTATGCATTTCCAAAGATTGAGGGTACAAAATATTCATCTGATAAAGAATTTGTTATAGATCTTTTAAAATCAAAAGGTATCTTGGTAGTACATGGTTCAGGCTTTGGAACCCAATATGGTAGTGGGCATTTTAGGATGGTCTTTCTACCAGAAATTAGTGTATTAGAACCAGCACTTGACAAAATTGAAGAATTTATGGCTTAAAACTCCCACACTGTGATTTTTTTTGGCGTGATCTTTATAATACAATCTGTCTGAGCAAGAAGTTCCTGAGCAGAATTATTATTCAAACTACTAAAATATCTTAATAAAATTTTCTTGGTTATACTTGAAACAATTTTCTTATTCAAAATTAATTTGGCAACTCCTCTTCCCATCACTCCAAATATCGGTGAACGAATTCCTGCATCCACGCAAAAACTAACTTTGGGATTTTTCTTTACATTCTTTGCTTTTTTAGTAGAAGTGTTAGTTCCAACATAAAAAATACCGTCTTTGTACAAATACCATACAGGAACAATATGCGGCATGCCTCTTTTGTCTATAGTGGCGAGTCTTAGGATCTTCTGTGATTTTAGAAATTTATCTTGTTTCATCTGATGTCTTCCTGAATCCTAGGTATAACAAAAAGCCTCCAAAGGAAATCATTCCTACAGAAATTTTTTCATTTGTAATTTTATTAGATAGAAAAAAGTCCCACACAAATTCTGGTCCCCAGATAAGTAAATTTCTGATAATTACTATAGACGCAACTACAATGAACAAAACTCCCATGGCAGTAAACCAATTACGTCCATGGCAATTGATCATTCTCATAGTGTCATTCTAAATTTTGTAGACTTTAAACTATCTTTAATCCTGGATTCTTCATCTTGTTTCTTATCATTGCATTCAAAAGTATTGGTGTTGCAACTTCTGCTAAATACGAAAGTGAACCAGGACCAAGAATGAGAGGTCTGAGATTCTTTATTTCTCTAACTAAGCCACTGACTGTTTCAATTGCTTTTTGATCATCACCGCAGATGAATATATCAGAATCCAAAACAAGATTAGGGTCTACTAGTTTTTTTTCTGATACTGTGTGAAATGCAGCAACAAGCTTTGTTTTATCTTTCATGTGTTTTTGTACCATTTCAAAGGCAGTGGGTTTTTTTTCAATAAAAGAAATGAATTCAAACCCTGAATTGGTTTTTATCATAGGCACTATTGGAGAAATCACAATACAGTTGTCTTTTATGTTAGAAAGTATGGCAGGACAAGTTGAATCTATGTTTTCATATGGAATAGATAAAACCAAAACGTCACTTTCTTTAGTTATGGAAACATTATCGTTTCCCGTTATCTTGCCTTTTACAGAACCATAAAGTTCAGTAGCATTATTTGAGTATTCAAGAGCTGCTTGTATTGCTTTTGTTGCATCACGTGAGCCAATCAAAATATCATGATTTACACACCATCTTAAGGCAAAACCTTTTCCCATCCCACCTGTTCCACCTACGATTCCTATTTTCATAAAACAAACGCTGGTAATGTTATTATTATCTCTTCTTTAAAATCTGAAACACTCTTGTCTTTGATAATTTTTCTACGTCACGCGCAAGCAAAAAACAATGTAGAACGAATTCTTGCTGGGCGTAAAGAGGGATTTCCACTCACACAAATAGGTCTTCAACAAGCAGAAAAGATTGCTAAATTCTTAAAACCTCTTGAAATCTCAGCTATTTATTCTAGTCCTATTGAAAGAGCAATAAGTACAGCAAAATTAGCCGCCAAAAGCCTTAATCTGGAAGTCAAAACAGATTCAAGACTAACTGAGATTGAGATGGGAATGTTCTCAGGCATGTTTTATGAAGACATGTTTACAAAATATGGTAATGTGTTTCTAAAATTCTATCAAGATAATCCAATTATTGAGGAGAATGGAGTGGAGACATTTTCCAATGTTAAAAAAAGAGTGTTAGACATAGCAAACTATTGTTCAAAAGAACACAAAGGGCAAAACGTTTTACTTGTAACACACATGGATCCGATTAAAGCTATGATTTCTACAATTTTACATCTAAAACCAGAATCTCTTTACGAACTAATAATACGAAATGCTTCTCTTACAATATTAAAAAAAGAACAAAACAACTATTCGTTGGCCGCTATAAATTCAATGGATATAGAAAGATATGTTCAAGATTAACCTGTAACTCTATTATTTTTACCAGAACCAATATCTATAGGCGATGGTCATCATGAATGAATTGAAAACAAAGGCAATACTATTATTTTTTTTAATCTTATCAATTAATTTATCCGCAGCATATGCAGAATCTCTTCAATTATTTACTGATAACAAAGTGTATTCTGACGGACAACCACTGCTTGTTTATGGAAAAGCACTCCCTAATGATGGCTTGATTCTGAGATTGTTTGCCCCAGATGGTACAATTGCAAAATTTGATCAAATTGCTGCTGATGGAAAAGGTGAATTTCTACACGTACTAATTAATTGGCCTAACCCCTCCACCACATTTCCCTATGGGACATACACCGTAGAAGTAATCTCTAATAAAGAAATAGGGTTCTCACAAAAAGTAGATGTAAAATTTGCTCCATCATCTGAGCTTGTTGAAGTTCCAATACAAAGAACTGTAAACACGCTTGTTTTTGCACCACTGACAGCAGCCGTGAATACTCCTATTAGAATATTTGTACAAACCACTAGTGATGGAGCATTAGTTGCGGGTTCTCCTGAAAAACTTTTAGGAACATCACATGTCCATCTGCCAACAGGCGAAGTCACAAGTTTAGCGCTTTCATTTAAAACACTTCATCAAGGAATCTATTACGCAGACTATACTCCCACTCAGGAAGGAACATACGTATTTCATATAGTTTCATTCAATCAAGGAACCGTGTCCAACGGTTCCGCTACAACTGTTGTTTTAAAACAGGACATAGAAGGGATATCTAATCAAATTTTACAACTAAACTCTATACTGCAATCTACATCTGAAGAATTAGACAAACTAAAAAATGAAACCAAAGAATTTGGTTCAACACTTGAAAAAAGTCAAGTCTCTCTAATTGAAACTAATAAAAACATCGATAATAGCGTTAAACTAATTTCTGGTTCAGTAAAGAACATAGAAGAAGCATCTGGACAATTCAATTCGTTGTTTCTGCCAATTGTAGCATTAATTGCAGTGATCATTGCTTTACAAATAACAATCCTTGCCAGACGAAGATAGCTATAATAGACAAAGAATGGATTTCTGTACCATGCCAAAATTGGCATTTTTTTTAATTCTCATATTGCTAGCATCAGCATTTACTAGGTCCTCTTATGGATTCTATGATGTTGATCTAGTGCAGTCAACACCTCAATGGAATCTTAATCTTGAAAACTCAGATATTATCAAAATACCTCCTCCTGTTATAACAAATCAAATTAAAAGATACATTGTCTTTGGTTCTGGTTCTATTTCTGATGTAAGGTCATCTGCAGAGAATCTAGTATATGGAATAAGTTCTGAAAAAGGATTTTTCTCAGTTGGAACTTTCTACCAAAATGAAATATCTGATCTTAAAACAAAAGGATATAAAATAATTGAAGATTTTCAATTAGAGTTTGATTCTCTACCTGAATCACTAAACAACAAAACCGTTTCAGAAGCATCAAGAATTGGTCCTATAACAGGTTCTGATGAAGTTTTTAGAAAATATGGTTACGATGGTAAGGGAATAACAATAGGTATAGTTGATACAGGAACCGATTTTTCAAATCCTGATGTTCAAGAGTCGCTTGCACGTGACCAAAACAATCATCCTATAATGATTGATGCAGATGGTCAAGGCCTAGTCTTGACAAATGCCACGTTTATTGCAAACATAAATGCTAAAGGAGTGATCACAAATTATACAAAACCAATTCCAAAAAACATCACTTCTTCAGTATATGTAAATTCAGATGGAGTGTTTCTAAATCTTGCAAAAAAGGGTAATGGTACTTCGGTTTTAGTCTTTAACTCACTCTTTCCTAGTGGCGGAGCACCTGTTCTTAATGGTACAATATCAAACGATATGAAAATTGGCAAAAATAACAGAGATTATCTTGTTTCAAAAAGTGGAATATACCACTTAGGTGTAATTTATCAAGGAACGTTACAAGGCACATTTGCACGATTACAGCTTGTTCCAGTACTTGTTTTGGATTCTAAAGTTGCAGGTCTTTATGATACTGTCGTACCTGACATGTCTACCTCTTGGATTGATTTCACACGTTTTGAAGTAAAAGATAACAAACCTCCAAAATATGATTTTGATTTTACTGATGAAAATCCAATTACTTTGGGAAATGGAAAAGAATTTTTCTTGTATGACTCTGACAAAGATGGGAAATTTGATTATAGTACAGGAACTTTAGGTGCCCGAGTACTCGATATTTATGGTGTTATAAAAAAACCATCTCTTATTGAACCGAAAATCCGCGCAACAAATGGTACATTGTTATTTCCAATTGATCCAGAAGGAAATTACTTTGGCGTGATGTATGACTTTCTAGGCCATGGTACATCAAGTGCTGCATCTATAACATCAAAAGGAATTGAAAAATACGATATTTATGGTAATTCAACAAAATATTCACTAAAAGGAGTCGCACCAGGAGCAAAAATTGTTCCAATAAAGGCGTTGTGGTTTGGCGATGCAGTGTATGCATGGTTATGGGCATCAGGTTTTCATCAAGAAAATAATAATTGGATATTTGAAGGAAAACCTAGAGTTGATATAATATCGAACAGTTGGGGAGTTTCTAACTTTCCAACTCTGCAATCAGTACCAGGTCTTGATGTTTTGTCACTTATTCTAAGTACTCTTACTGTACCAGGTTCAATTGACAAGAATTATCCCGGTGTACTCATTGTTAGCAGTGCGGGAAATGCAGGTCATGGATATGGAACTATGGGATTGCCAAATGTGGCCCCATTCGGTCTTAGTGTAGGGGCAACAACTAACAATGTCTTTGTTGGATACGGCTCCTTTAAGAATCAACCAAGATTTGGAAATACTACTACATCATCAAATGAAATAGCAGATTTTTCAAGTAGGGGTCCTGGAATAATAGGAGATCCAAAACCAGATCTGATGAGTATTGGTGCATACAGCTTTACACCTTCAAGCGTTACAAAAAAGATCAAAAACGCAACCGATCCATTTACAATGTTTGGAGGAACAAGCATGGCAGGACCA
>DATEAJ010000131.1:0-5766 GCA_035288445.1 Nitrosopumilaceae archaeon | reverse complement strand
GCTTGGAAAAGTTAGAAAAGACACACTTTAATTCCCCACTTATTGGATAATTCGCTGTGCCGCCGTAGCTCAGCCCGGGAGAGCACTCGGCTGAAGACCGAGCTGTCGCGCGTTCAAGTCCCGCCGGCGGCATTTCATTTTATATGAAATCAACGCTCGCCTAAGGATTATTTGGGCTAGATTATGAGACAAGTTTAATAACATGATTTACAACTTAGCAAAAAGTCACTATCATGGCAAAAGACAAGAAAAAAGCAAAAAAGAAAAAGGGTGCCGTAGAAAAAAAGCCAAAGAAAAAGGCACCGGTAAAATCAAAATCCAAGCTAAAGCAGGATTTGATTGCATCTGATGATACAGGAATTATAATAGTAGAAAATGACTCAAACTTGGATAAAGATGCAGAACTGGAAGCTAGAAGAGCATATCTTGAAGAAGCGCGTTCACAAGAAGCTGAAGATTAGAATCATTTGTTATGGTCATATAACACATACAAATTGTCATACCACATTCAATCAAGTAAATATCATAAACACTTATCCGTACCTTAGTGATAATATCAATATTGAGAGCACTTTGTCTAATTACAGTTAAACCTGGAAAAGTTGATGCTGTTATACAAGCACTAAAAAAATCGCGCAAAGTTATTCGCGAGATTATGGTGGTTACAGGTAGAACAGATATCGCAGTTGTACTTCAAGGTACCCTTGATGAAATAAATAACATTGTAATTGATTTTAAAAAAATACGTGAAATTGTCACAACAGAAACTCTGATAGAAGTGGAGGTTAATTTGGGATGGTAAAGGCGGTAGTTTTGGTTAAATCTCCAAAAAAACTCATTGCTGCACGATTAAGAAAGGTAAAATCAGTATATGATTCGTTTCCCGTCAGTGGACAGTTTGACGCAGTTGCT
Organism: Nitrosopumilaceae archaeon; assembly: GCA_035288445.1. GTDB lineage: Archaea > Thermoproteota > Nitrososphaeria > Nitrososphaerales > Nitrosopumilaceae > UBA8516. The sequence goes on along the minus strand of DATEAJ010000131.1, from coordinate 4,854 downwards.
CTTATTGAGGTTAAATCTTTAAATCAAATCAAAGACGTTACAACTGAAATTCAAACCATAACTGGTGTAGAACGTACAGAAACAATGGTACAGGTAGTATAGCAAAAGATTTTAACGCAGTGGTGTCAATTTTCAGCATGGAAATAAGGCGTCTTGGCAGTGTAATAATTGCAGTCTCGGACTTACCAAAATCTGTTAAATTTTATAATGAAGTAATAGGCTTGCCAATAAAAAACCAAAGAGAGAATTGGGTAGATTTAGGAAAACAAGGTGCTACGGTGATTTTACATACCGCAAGCAAGCCAATTAACACTGGTACTTCGATTGAGAACGGAATTGTGATTGGGCTCGTAGTAGGAGACATTGATAGTGCATTACAGGAACTAAAAGCACAAAAAGTTGAAGTATACAGAAATATCGAATCTCACGAAGTAGGGAAAAACGCAATAATTTTAGATCCTGATAAATACATGATATCTTTATTCGAACCTGTTCTGCAGGATACTGCCAAACAGGCTTCTGGATTTCATGGGTTTGCCCCCCTCTAAATTAATTTTTTGATTTTACTAATAATTTCAGATAACAAATCAAATGTTGCATCTTCACCCATGGATATATAGTAAGTGCCTTCTTTTCTGCTAAATACAAGTAATGTGACTTTTTTGTGTTTGAAAATTGCATAATCCATGTCTCCTATTGATGAATAGTTTGTACTTCGCATAGACAACATGGTTGAAATTAAAAAGAATTCATTCCTTACTTGGTCTGGTTTTAAAAGTGGCATTGTTCCTTGTTTTATGATTCCAGTAAGTGTTCTACCATATTCATTAATTAATCCAACATATCTTATCGAAGATGAAACCAGCAAGATCCTTTGGCATTTTTTTCTATATGCTATAATTTCATCTTCCCATTTCTGATTTGGCGTTTTTGTCATGATTCAGATAAACAAATATAGTTTATAAAGATCGGTTTAGTTTTTCTTCTGTTTTTCTAAATCACGCTTTAGAACAGCATTTTCTTTTTTTAATTGCTCATTTTCTGATTCTAACGAGTCAACAATGTTTGCTTTTGAATGCATTGGATGACCGGGTCCAAATTGGTTGGATGGAGCCAAATCAAAGAGTCCAGACGCATATTGCTGAAACATGGTATGAAAGTCAAACAGTCTTGCAAGCATTGAAGCGTTGTCATGTATGATCCCATCTTTGAGTTTGCTTGTTTTTGATATTCCTATATTACGATTAGCTACACTTGGTGGAAGTCTTGGAAATGCAAATGGAGAATTTGTCATAGACATATCCAATCCATAGATCTCAAACATTCTTTTTGTGTCAAGATTCCACATACTCAGATTCATTTTCATCTCCCTTATTTCACTTTTCCGTACGTATTTTCGTGCGTTAGATATGTAAGGATGTCAATCAGGACTCAGTTTTAATCAAATCCAGTTGATCGCTGATCCTTATAGAAGGTGTTGATCTACATGAATGAAATGGAAAAAACAATATCAAAACGTTGTATAAAGTGTAAAAAAAATATTATTTCTAGTGAGTTATACAAAATAGTAATGTATGTTGTTGGCGAAGAGTTTACCGATCATCACTATGAGCACATAGAATGTCCTGACAGATTCACAATCTAACCAACATAAGCATAAACACGATAAATTTTTCCAGTTTCTCTATCACGGTAGTTCCATTGACCAAGTCCTTCGACTTCTTTGAAAGATGGTTTTATCGTTGGATGAAGTTTTTCGTAAACATCTTCACCAACTAAAATCTGATTAGGTTTAGCAAGGCTTGTTATCTTTGCTGCTATGCTCATTCCAGGACCAAGTATATCTACATGTGAATTTGATTCATCGCCACCATACCGAACTATTGTATTCTCGCCAAAATCCATTCCAATCTTCACGCGGAGATCAGGATAATCATATTCGTTAAGAATTGGATTTATTCCTCGTTCAATAACGGATATCATTGATCTTGCACAATTAACTGCATTATCTGCTGCAACAAGAGGACTTTCTTGAGCTACAAAATAACCTATTACTGCATCTCCAACAAATTTTAACACATATCCATCATGATGTCTAATAACAAATCCCATTTCTTGGGAAAATGAGCTTATGATTATAGCTAATTTTTCAGTTGGTAATTCCAGAGTCATTTGTGTAGAACCGACTAAATCAACATAGACTATGATCATTTTTACCTTGGATGAAACATGTTCGCGCAAAAACTTGTCAGACTCATCTTTGAAATAGTCATACTCATAGCCTTTTTTCAGCGAACTCCATACTCGTTTTTGTACTTCTTTTATAAGGGTCTCAATATCTACTGCCCCAGAACTAGTGCCTCCAAGCATCATATCTACGATATCCTTTGTTTTCATTGTATGAGGTGGATTCTCAATTGCATCTTTACTCATAATCAATCAAACTCTTAGGGTTTTATTCAAGTGGGAAGTTCACTCCACATACAGGACATTGTGCGCGCTCTCCTTTGTATTTAAGGTCAAAATATTGTATTATTTCGACATCACAATTCCAGCAAACTATCTTTTTATACGATGTTTTAGCCAAATCCTTCCTTTTTACAGAACATCGGATATTTAAAGCACATATCAGATTTATGTGACTTGCGAAAAAAGAAACATTATGCAAATCCCATCAAAATCTTCCGATCAATTTATTAAAACAATGACTCAAAAAAGTGAGAAAATAAGATCAGTCTTTTTAGAAAAGATCGCAGATTCAACAAAAAGCACACCAATAAAGGTCATGCTTGGAGACAGCACACTAGTCGATCAGACTACGTTTGATCCCGCATTAGTAAGACTATACTATCAAGAAATATTAAAAAAAATCCCTGATTGGAAAACACAAGGAATATCCATTGTTAACGATAAAGATTTAAGACGACTTTTTATCAAATCTGAAATACAAGAAGGCAATTATCTTCTTTCTTATCACATGTCATTACAATTTCATGCATTGTTATATTATAAACCAGATCACAGAGTTGTAGAAATACAAAAAGAGCTATCTGAAATAATTGATAAAACTAAAAATCTTGAAACACGAGTTTCTGAACAAGGAAACAAGATGATTCAAGAAAAACTAAAAGAGATGGGTCAAGAAAATGTTGATCAGCAAAAACTTTTTGAGATATTTTTTCAAAATGACGAACTAGCAAATACTCTTGTTGATAAGGTATATTCAAGCGCTGATGAGAATTTTCAAAAATTATCAAAAAGAAAGTCAGATTTATTCAAAGAACTAGATAATATGTTAATTGAGATTTATCATACGTCTCCTGTCATGATCGATGAAATGAGAATGATTGCGGCAGAAGAAGGTTGTTTATGTCATTTTGATCTTGAACACGTGAAAAAAGGCACAAAGGAAGGTAATTTTGATTCCACGAAAATTTCATCCAAAGTTAAAGATAGTTTATTAAAAAGAATGGACGAAGTTTTATCTGCCATGTGATTTAATATCCTTTGGCAACATTTATGTTGTAATTATTACGACCAAATCTGTTGAATCTTTCATTTGATGACATTATAGCATCACAAAAAATTCAGGGACGCGTAATACGTAAAACGCCGATGTATCTGTCAGCGACATTTAGTCATATGACTGGTTCTAAAGTTTATTTAAAATCAGAGCACTTGCAGAAAACTGGCTCATTTAAGGTAAGAGGAGCATATGCGAAAATACATTCATTGTCAAAAGATGAAAAGAGAAGGGGAGTGATTGCTGCATCTGCAGGAAATCATGCTCAAGGTGTTGCATTTGCCTCTGCACTTGAAAACATCCCATGTACAATTGTTATGCCAGTAAATGCATCTCCTGCAAAAGTTGCAGCAACAAGAGCGTATGGTGCAAAAGTAGTTTTAGAAGGAACTATCTATGACGAATCTTGGTCAAAGGCACTTGAAATTGCTAACAAAACAAGTGGTCAAATAATACATGCCTTTGATGATCAAAAAGTAATTTCAGCACAAGGAGTAATTGGGCTAGAAATTATGAAGGACTTACCAAATGTAGATGAAATATATCTACCGATAGGAGGGGGAGGCCTAGCTGCTGGGGTTCTACGCGCAATAAAAACAAAGAAACCCAAAGTAAAAGTTATCGGAGTACAATCAAGTGCATTTCCTGCCATGAAAAAATCCCTTGAATCTGGAAAATTAGAATCAGTAGAAGGGAAAAGAACTATTGCTGATGGAATTTCTGTTAAAAAACCAGGCGAATTCACATTTAAAATAATCAATGAATTAATTGACGACATCGTTCTTGTAGATGATTCTCAGATAGTAAAGGCAATGTTTCTTTTAATGGAGAGAACCAAAATGGTTGTAGAACCTGCAGGAGCTATTAGTTTGGCATATTTGCTGGACAAAAATCCAGCAAAGGGCAAAAATGTAGTTTCAATTCTTTCAGGGGGCAATGTAGACATGTATTTACTAGGCCAAATAGTTGCAAAGGGATTGACTGAGATGGGAAGAATGGTAAAGATTTCAATATTATTGACAGATAAACCTGGAGCACTCAAAGAAGTAGTTGATCAAATATCATCCTTGAGTGTAAATATTGTTGAAGTAATTCATGATAGATTGAGCTCAAGTATCCCAGTAGGCACTGCAGGCGTAACATTAAGCTTAGAAACCGAAGACCAAAAACATGCTGAAAAACTAATATCTTATCTAAAAGAAAAGAGAATTCAGTTTAAGATAATTACCTAGAATTATTTGTATTCAGCGTAATTCTATAGTAATCCCATCTATCAGGAGAGAATTCTTTGACAAATTCAATTCCTTCCTGTCTTTCTATTCTTTTTTGAA
>DATEAJ010000130.1:0-4108 GCA_035288445.1 Nitrosopumilaceae archaeon | reverse complement strand
TCTCTTTCTCTTTTCACTAACATAGAAGAGATTTACCTCAATCTTTGCATTAACTATTTTTGCAAGATTCACAATCTCTTTAGGACATAATGCAGCAAAGTTGCCATTTACTGAAATTACAGGAGATTTTGCCAAAACAAGCACTTTTGCTGCTGCTTTTATGGCTTTTAGGGCATTTTTTGATGTCCTTTCACCTATTAGGTAGTCAAATGTCTCCCCTCTACCATGAGCCATAAGACCTTCTTCAACAACCAAACCAGATCTATATCCTCGGACAAGCTTTTCTCGTATGTACAGGGATGCAGCCCTGGGATGTGATTTTGGAATTAACACTGGTTTACTCTGGCTCCGCTTTTGTCAATCTTTGACTGGATGACAATACCGTCGTATTTTTTCAAAATTTGCATTACCTTGTCTTCTTTTGACTTTGGGACTAGTGTAAACACAGTCTCTCCAAACATTGCGACACCGCATTTGAAACCGTTGCTTTGAAGGTCTTTTATGACAGCATTCATTTTTGGCGTGATCACATTGACATACTTTGCAAATTCCAAAGACATGTCAAGAAAGTCCTGATAATCTCTTGACTTTAGAAGCTTGTCTACCATCTTGCCTCCAAGACCATTTATTCTTGGGAGCTGTTCTTTGATGAATTCTTTAGTAGAAATTGGAGAAAAGCAGATCACTAAAGCAGAAGAGTTGCTGTAAATCTTTTTCAGACTTCCAATACCAGGTGCACCTTGTTTTGTTCTGATCTCAAAACCTCCATAATATGATGATAAAACAGTTCCAAGGCCAGTCTTGCAATAAATTTCAGCATTATGAGCTATTTGTCCAATTTGTGTTCGTGAAAGATTTATTCCCATCGCTTCGTTTAATGCAAATGCAAGACTTAGTGCAACAGCTCCACTAGATCCAAGTCCATATCCAACTGGAATTGCAATATTGTGTTCTACATCAACAAAAAAACTTTCTTTTGCAATCTTGAAAAATTCGTTAATGACAAATTCGGAAACCTGAGTGTTGTCAGTCTGGTATCCAGTTACCTTGATCCTAAAACGAGGTTTATCAGAGCTTGTAACTTTTACAGTAGTTGTAACACCTTCATTTATGCAAAAACCAGCTCCAAGTGAACCTTGAAGTTCTGGTCTTTCTTGGTCCATCTCTGCCTTGAAAAAGCCAGTGATGTGGCCAGGACAAAAGGCAATTGCCTGCATGAGCGCATTAAAATTCCCATAAAATATAAAAATAATGATTAAATAATTTATATTGATTTAAACTGACTAAATTTATTCGACGCTTGCAGAAGATTGGAGGTAGCATACTGGTTTCACTTCCAAAAGAGTGGATTGACGCAAATAAATTAGAAAAAAGCGATGAAGTCGAGTTAGAGACCGGAACCAACAGTCTTTCCATCACACTTTCTGGAAATCACAAGCTGCCAAAAGAAGTTGTAATATTGTATCCTGTTTCAAAGGAAGAAAACATCATTGCCAACATTACTGGTGCATATCTTCTTGGGTATGATATAATCAAGATAAAAGGTAAATCCGTAATTTCAGCAGACGATCGCGAAAAGATCAGAACTTCGATGCGAAGACTTGTTGGCATGGAAATCGTAGAAGAAGATTCTTCCAATGTTATCATGCACTTTCTTTTGGATGCAACAACACTTAGCCCAGAAAAAATTCTAAAACGCATGAGCTCAATTGCACTTGGAATGTTTCGTGATACTCTAAACACATTGATATCAGAAGACAAGACGGTACTACAAACAATTGCAAATAGGGATGATGAAATTGATAGACAGTACTTTTTGCTAGTCAGATTGATTCGAAGTACAATGGTTGATGCAAAGCTTGCTAATGCATTGAATTTAGAAAACATCGACATTTTGGATTACAGAATAGCTGCAAACCTACTTGAAGCTGCAGGAGATACAATGGTAGATCTTGCAAAATCAATTTCAGAACTTGCATTAATGAAAAATGAATTCAAGAAAATTTATGATACTGCACAATACATTGAAGAAATACACGAAAAATCTATAGAAGCCTTTATTGAAAATAACAGGTCGCTTGCTATTGAAGCCATAAAACTACATCGAAGTTATCAAAAGAGAAGTACTGATGTCCGTTCCTCTCTTGAACCTAAAAAACAGGCATCAATTGAGCTAATAGATCTAGTCTATACATTTGAAAAGATAGCACGCTGTTGGGCTGATATAGCAGATCTTGTCAAACCAGTATATCCAAGCTAAACTTACATCTTCTTCTTTATTGCATATGTTAAAACAGCGCAGATTGTTTTAGAATCAGTTATCTTTCCAGACAAGATCATCCTTAGCACTTTTTTAAAATCAATTTTTACAACAGAAAGTATCTCGTCATCATCAAGCTTCAAATCACTAGATTTCTTCAATCCTGTTGCAACATAACAATGAATTAGTTCAGTGTTATATCCAATTGATGGATAGTACTTGATCAATGAAGTCATTTTTTTAGCTTCATAACCAGTTTCTTCTTTTAGTTCTCTAAATGCACACTTGCTTGGATCTCTTTCACCTTTATCCATGGTACCTGCAGGAATCTCAAGAACATAGCCGTGAGGAAAACGATGTTGTTTTACAAGTATTATCTTACCATTTTCTATGGCAAGTATTGCAGAAGCTCCCCTGTGTTCGATGATCTCCCTTCTGACTTTCCGTTTTTCTATAATTCCATCATAAAGACTCAAAGAAAGAACCTTGCCATCAAAAATCTTCTTTTTTTTCACAATGATCATCTTATAGAGGTAAAATTTGTTATATATTCTATTGATAGGTCAGATGAAGTCGCTTTGATTTCTTTGCTGATTTGATGCTATTTTTAACCCACTGTTCAGGAAAAGCAATCTTTTTTGGAATGAAGAGATCAGCTGAGGCAATACCACTGATTTTACGCACATTTTGTGTTATCTCATCAAGTTTGAATATATCATCACTATAGAAAAACAAAACAATCTGATTCATAGCAATAAATGGTTTTTGTAAAAACGATCCTTCAAATTCTTCTTGTAGTTTAGCCAGAGTTTTCTTTACATCTTTTTCTACCCAAACAAGAATGGCAAAAGGAATGTATCCAGTAAATTTCCTTGGGTCATAGACCAAAGTAAATTGTATTGCATCATTATTTTCTAGCTTATCAAGACATCTTGTTATTGTTTTTGTTGACAAACCAGTTGATTTTGCAATTTGATCAATTCGTGCACGTGGATCATCCAAAAGAACTTCAATTATCTCAAGATCAGTTTTTGTCAGTTCAGATCTAAAACCAAGATTTTGTGCTTCAAAAATACTAAGAACTCTTACATCCTTCATCAGATTCTTTGCTAGTTCTATCTTTTTTTCTGGATCGTCTTTTATTACTATACTACAAACAGTTATGCCACCAACACAAGGAACAACAAAGAACGGTTCACCTAAGAGTTTCACCTGTTTTAGGATATACTCCAAGTCTTGCCCGGTTACTACAAAATAAAGAACATTATATCCCAAAATCGGCGGTTCAATTTTTAATGCAAATTTTTCTATAACTTTTTGATCAAGCATTTTTGAAATTCTTGATTTTACAGCACCTCCTGAAATCCCAACTTCTTGACCAATTTTTCTATCTGGCATTCTACAATTGTTCAAAAGTTGTGTAAGAATCTGCATATCTAATTTGTCCAATTTCTAATCTCCTTGCCTCATTTGTTATTATTAAAATACTATTCATTAATAAAAATGTCGTCTATATCATTCAAATACTTCATATACATTAAATATCAGACTATTTTTATTAAAATTATGGATTACAGAGTTCATCTAGCGAAAAGAATGCTTGTCAACAAGAAAAGCAGTCTCATTGGTGCTGTTTTGGCAGTATCTATTGGCATACTTGTTATCCATGTAAATTTCGTAATTTTTCAGGGGCTATATGACGCAATCGTACGTGATTTGAAAGATTACAGATTCGGAGACATTCTAGTAAGTAACGAAGAAGATTATATCGATAAATCTGACATTGCATTGATAAATTGGTTTGAAAGAAATCCGTATGTTGCTGCAGCAACATCTAGATTGGATGGA
>DATEAJ010000129.1:0-3900 GCA_035288445.1 Nitrosopumilaceae archaeon | reverse complement strand
CATGTGACGATGGTTTCTCATCATTTAATGTAGATACAGTTTCAGAAATAGAAGTTGATTTTGGCGACAACATCGAATGTATCTTTGAAAATGAATTTGTGGGAACAGTCTCTGATACAGACGGAGATGGAATCTTTGATGAAGTTGATACCTTGCCAAACACTGTCTCTGATGACTTTAGCGATGTGGGTCTTGGTGGTACAACATTAGGGGTAATAACCACAAGGGGTAACCAAACACTAACCATAACAGAAGAGCCAAACCCTGATGGGATACGTATTACAGCTGATGTCTCTGGGTGATTGCTACCTGCTGTTGTCAATGTCTGTGGGGGAATTTCTACAATTACATTGAGTGCTGGGGATAATATTGTTGTAACATGTGGAAGCGTAACAATTGATGTGACAAACGGCCCAGTTGAGGTTATCTTTATTGGCACTGGAGAAATTGAGGCAACAAGCTCGTTGACTGCAGGAAACTCTATAACCTTTGATCCGGACACATTTAGCTTTGTCGTGCCTCCAACTAATTTAGACCCTGTGGTTGTAATCGTAGACGGGGAACAGGTAATTCTCAATCCTGGCCAGGCAGCTAACGTATTGTCATCAGACATGGACAGTTTCATAAAACAAGGCGAATCTGACACAAACGAGGGAGCCAGCACCATGATGCGAGTTCGTGACAATGGAAACAATCGAGCGCTGATATCCTTTGACCAAGACAGTATTCAGGAAGCCTCGCAGGAGAAAACACTTTCCTCTGCAACACTGCGACTGTACATTGAACACAATGGAAACAACTGGGGGCCAAACGGACGTACCATTGATGTACACAAACTCTTAGAGGAGTGGACAGCAGGGGATGGATTCAACGACAAGCCTACTGCAATGTCTTCCTCGCAATTCAATGAGCTCAAAAACAGGGGCAATGGTCATGGAGTAACATGGAGGTGCGCAACCGATACTGAGATTAACAACCAGCAGGCCGACTGTGACACACAGTGGGATGGGGCAACGTTTAGTGCCACGCCAACTGACACTGTAACTATATTCAAGGACAATCCTCCAACTGGCACAATCAAAACAGTTGGATGGATAGAGTTTGATGTAACGTCGGATCTGCAGGCATTTCTCAGTACTGAACAAAACTATGGCTGGATAGTAAAGAAGACTGAGGAAGGAGCTACCGGGTTAGTTGAATTTACTTCAGGCGAATCTGCTTCAAATATGCCAGAACTTGTACTAGTCTTTGATTGAAAACCAAAACTGACTTGTGTCATCTTTCCTATAATGCGGACGTAAATGGATTCGACACATGTCAAACTTTAAAATCACATTATAACATATTCTATAGAGAAACCAACAAACAAAACCGTTACCAGCATGCAATTACTCTAGATTCTAACTTGATGGATTCTATCTTTTAGTTCAATCCCTAAAGCAGGAATGTATTCAAAATTAAATTGGTTCAAATTTGAAGAAAATTTGTTAAGCAAAATTTGCTAATTTCAAATTGTATCGTGCCTAGAGTTCAAATTGTAATGGGAGCACATTGTGCTGGGGTATAGACAAGAGTCTTGCATTTGACTATAAACGAAAATTATAATGAAATTCATTATTATTTATGAAAAATTATTTAATAACAATTCATAAACATTTTTTCAGTGAAAAATTTCACTTACACCATTTATTATGAATTGAACTGCAAAAGCGGCAAGAAATATTGCAAAAACTCTTGTAACAATCAATGAACCACGCTTTCCTAGAATCCGATTTATGGGTTCTGAAGCTAATAACACAAGATATGTAATTACAGTGACAACAATGATTGCAATCAAAGTTATCAATCCTCCAGATGATTGAAATGAGATAAGGACAATAGTTAGTGCTCCAGGACCAGAAAGTAACGGAAAAGCAAGTGGAACTATTCCTCCTTCTTTTTCTAGATTGTCTCCACCCAATCTCCACTCTCCATGAGTCAAAAATTCAATTGCAACGATGAACAATAATGCTCCACCAGCTATCATAAAACTCGAAAGCTGAATTTCAAAAATTGAAAGTATTTCACTTCCTACAAATGCAAAAATTAACAGTAAAATTACAACTACTATTACAGCATTTTTGATTAATGATTTTTTCTTTTTTATATCCAAGTTTTTGGTTAGTCCAATCGTAATTGGAATGGTTCCAACTGGATCTATAACTACAAAAAGGATAATGATTGTTCGAATCAGGTCTACGGAAAACGTCTCTGGGATTAAAAATAAATTCTCAAATGCCATTATTTCTGCATAAGAAAATCATTCCTATAAAGTAACTAAATTTCTTAACAATTCAAATATTTATCAAAAAATCAGGCTCTATGTCATTTGTGTAAAACTCTATTTTTATCTCACAAGAATAAAAGGAAAATTATAGCTAAAATTACAATTATTCTAGAAAATTCCTGATCGTCTGTTATGAATAATCCTACTATAGAATACGCATCAATGATTAATCTACAATTTTCTCGATTGAATATAGATTCTAATGATTCTGTACCAATTTTGATAAATCACTTTACAATATGAAAAATAAAGTTTCCTTAATAATATCTGTGTTCAGGTTGATCGTCCCAAATTACTGTGTATGCTTCTATTATTCTGATTTTTTTAGGGACTAAATCATCTTGTGTCATTCCCCATTCGTTTTTCGTATGACCAGAGTTGTATTCATCAATTTTTTTTGGATCAATTTTTGGTAGCTTTGCAGTTTCCATTTTTATCGATTTAATTTAAGAGAAAATAAGCATGAGGACTGCAGTGCAATGCAATCCTCCTGTTTATGTATAATGATCACGTATTCAATACTGGAAGCTAACAACCCACAAAGTCAAACGGCTCATTGACAGCCTACCGTTCGATTGGCATATCGTAAGGAAAGTTTTCTGCGAACTCGTTAGCTTCCAAAATCTTTCTATTTCGCTAAATCACTTTGAGATTTGAATAAAAGAGAACTACCTCAATGATAATCTGTTTTTTCTCAAAATACCCTTTGTTCTTCAATATCACATCTACAAATCGTCCTACTATTTCCATCATCGGATACATACATAATGAAAGTACATTCAATGATGGACTTGCCCTCTGTTGATTTTACTTTATGTAAGCTTAATACATGTCCACACACCTTGCACTTTCTTTCATCACTGTATGTAATATTCTAACTCAGATTCTTAATGGAAAAGTATGTCGTCTTGTTTGTAGTTCTTTGTATTCATTTGTATTATTAATTTTGAAAAAAAGGAAATAACACGTCGTAAATTTTTTAATTTTAACGTTCTTAAAGAGGTTTAAAATAATTTTTTGAGATGAATAAAGATTCGGTAGTTATTACTTTTAGAATTAACAAAGATTTGAAAATTGCTCTAGATAAAGAATGTACCATAAAAAAAGTTAGTCTAAATCACATATTGAATAAAACTATCGAAAAGCACGTAAAATGGGATAGATTTGCCGAAGAAATCGGGTTGATATTTGTGAGTAAAAGTATCTTCAGAAACATTCTTTCAAAAATGGATGAAAAAGACATTAAATTACTAGCTACCACCATATGCCGAGGAACCTTAAAGGATGCAACAATATACATGAAAGGCACGCTTAATTATCAAAATTTTCTAGAAATGCTAGATGCATGGATTTCAAACTCGCACATTCCATTTAGGCATTTGAATGAAAATGGAATAGACAAATACATAATCCAACATGAATTAGGAATAAAATATTCAATCTACCTATCCACAGCTGTGAATACATTACTATCTGAAATAGAGTATGGATTAAAGAATATCGATTTGGCCGACCAAACTTTGAATTTTGAGGTTATAAAACTTTGAAGGAATCACAGCTTATTTGGATAAGAG
>DATEAJ010000128.1:0-2402 GCA_035288445.1 Nitrosopumilaceae archaeon | reverse complement strand
TATTGTTAGAGATCTGTCTCTATCAGTTATTCCAGTGTAAGTCTGGATATGATTTATTGAAATTGAAAAAGATGGTTGATCACCATATGGTGCTTTTCCCATAATCATTTTTTTAGATTCGTTATCAACTTCTTGCGAATTGGAAAGAATATCATGCATATAGTGCAATCCTAAGTTTTGAGCAAATGAGTGGTTTATCGTGAGACAAACAAGCCCCCCTGCATGTTGACGCATTCTTGCTATGTGTGCAGGAGTAACAAACTCCGCTGCGACTAGCATGTCTACCTCATTCTCACGTTTTCCTGCATCATGAAGTAGAATAAACTCGCCTCTTTTTAGTGAAGAAATTGTTTCAGTTAGAGACATTTAATAAAATGATCATTTTAGTAATTATAAAGCTTACTACAAAATTAGTTACTACTACAAAAGTAGTAAATTGTCATCTTTTAGCAGTTGCGTATTTGCCAAGTATATCGGTTTCAATATTAACTTTGTCGCCAATTTTTTTAGAATTAAGATTTGTAGTTTCCATTGTATGTGGTATGATGCATACGGAAATTTTATTTTTTATTACATCAACTAGTGTTAAGCTTATTCCATCTATTGCAATTGATCCTTTTTTAACAACATATTTTGTTAGATCATTTGTAAGTTCGATCCAGAGTTTGATTTCTTTTGGTAATTTTTCTATGTTTATTATTTTTCCAGTACCATCGATGTGTCCTAGAACAAAATGACCTTCCATTCTGTCACCAACCTTCAAGCTACGTTCTATGTTTACTTTATCTCCAGATTCTAGTTTTCCAAGATCAGTTTTCCTTATAGTTTCTCCAATCATTTCAAATTCTGCTTCGCCCTTAGAAATTTTTGTAACAGTAAGGCAAACACCATTTATTGCAACACTATGACCAGCTTTGAGTCTTTTTGCAAGATTACCTAGATCCACTTTCATCTTGGCAGCACTTCGAGTATTTGTTTTCTTTTCAAATTTCTTTATTATTCCAATACCTTCTACTATCCCTGTGAACACTTGATAAAATTATTCTAAAGCGTATAAATTACTTATTTTTTGTGCTGTTAATTTCGTGCCTACGTTTGTTCTAGATGTTCCTCACTGAATCCAATAATGCCTTAGCTCGCTTAAAATGAACTTCGTCAATCATCTTTCCTTCCACTACTGTTGCTCCTTTGTTTTTCTTTGTTGACTCTACGTAGACTTGGCATACCTTTTCTGCCCATTCTACCTCATCTTTGGTGGGATGAAATATCCTGTGTACAGCTGATATCTGGTTTGGATGAATTGTACTTTTTCCTACGTATCCTAGATTTCTTCCAATTATACAATCTTGTTCAAGACCGGTTTCATCATTTAGATCTTGCCAGATAGCATCTATTGCATATTTTCTGGCTGCTTTTGCATCTAGTGGAATTTTGGCTCTTGCATATTTTGCACCATCAGCTTGTTTTGTATATTCTATACCCATATCATTTAACAAATCAAACACACCAAACACCACAAAAGATGTTCTCTTGCTTGATGATGCAATATTGTACGCGTTTACCACTCCTTCAGCAGATTCTATTGATGGTATTAGTTCAATTGGTTTAAGTTTACGTTTTTTCTCCAAGGCCACAAGAAGTTTTTCAATTTTTTTAAATTCTTTTACATTATTCACTTTTGGAACAACTATACCATCAATTCCTTTCTGAACTATTTGACGTAAATCATCAGGAATTAATCCAGAGACTGGTGAATTTGTTCGTACATATACTTCAGCTTTGTATTCAGAGCGTTTTGTCAAGGCTTTTTTGATAAGATTTCTTGCAGAATCTTTTTCATTTAGTGGGACAGAATCTTCTAAATCAAAGCACACTATATCTCCAAGTAGAGTCTTTGCCTTTTCTAAAAATCTGAGATTGTTTCCTGGAACAAAAATGAGGCTTCGCAAAAGTCTAGCCATGAAATAGACTAGACTTAGGGTTTCATTAAGATTTTACCAAATAGGCCTTTGCCAGTCAGCATCTTCGTGTGTGCTTCGGCAGCCTGTTCAAATGAATATGCTGAATCAATTACTGCTTTTATCTTACCTTTTCCCATCCAGTATAATCCTTGTTCTAATTCAGCTTTAGTTCCTTGTGTAGAGCCTAGTATGTTAGTTCCTTTGAAGAATATGTGTCTTAGATCAGTTTTTGCATCATAGCCAGTTGTTGCACCACAAGAAACAAGTGTTCCACCGTACTTTAGCAAAGTAAGCTGTTGGTTCCAGTGTGTTTGTCCAATGTGATCAAATGAAACATCAATTCCAGGAATTACACCTGTTTTAGCACTAATTTCTTTTGTAATCTTAAAGACTTCTTTGCCCCAATCTTCTTTTCTGTGATCTACAGCATAATCAGCACCA
>DATEAJ010000127.1:0-3245 GCA_035288445.1 Nitrosopumilaceae archaeon | reverse complement strand
TGTTTCTTGCTGCACTTATCATAAGTTCACATGCTCTTTATCTAAGTACAAGACCTAGAAAACAAGAACACGAACTTAATGCGTAACTTTATAGGTTTACAAAAGAAAATCTGATTCGAATTGGATGTTACAGAAAAAATTGCACTTGTAACAAGAGATCCTACAGAAGAAGTTGTTACAAACGAAGAACTGGTAAATCTTTTCAATACTAATTCCCATCCAAAACATTACATCGGTTTAGAAATTTCTGGTTTTTTGCATCTTGGCAGTCTCATATTGACTGGTTTTAAGATAAATGATTTTATCAAAGCTGGAGTAAAATGCTCTGTTTTTTTGGCAGACTGGCACACCTTTATCAATGATAAGCTTGGTGGCAATCTAGAAACAATAAAAAAAGTTTCAGAGTACTATGCTGACGCCTTTCGTCTTTTATGTCCAGGCATAGAGATACTTCAAGGCTCTAAGCTTTATGATTCAAGAAGTGAATATTGGACTGAATTAATTCAATTTGCAAAGCACATGTCACTCTCTCGTGCTATGAGGACCCTTACAATCATGGGTAGAACAGAAAAAGATAAGCTTGACTTGGCTCAGATGCTTTATGCTCCTATGCAAGCAGTAGATATTCATGCAATGGATCTGGACATTGTTCATTCTGGAATGGACCAAAGAAAGATCCACATGTTGGTAAGAGAGATTTTCCCAAAGATGAAATGGAAGGTGCCAGTAGCTATACATCACCGTCTTCTTCCTGGTCTTGCAGAACCAGAACATGCTTCTGGAGAAGATGACAAGATAGCAAGTAAGATGAGCAAGTCAAAGCCATCTTCTGGGATATTTATCCATGACTCTGATGATGATATACGATCTAAAATTAAGAAAACGTGGTGTCCAGAAGGAATAGTAGAAAACAATCCCCTACTAGCAATTTCTAGACACATAATTCTCCATGAGTTTAATGAGGTTTTAATTGAAAGACCTGCAAAGTTTGGTGGAAATACAACATACACAAATTATGCACAATTAGAATCAGATTTTTCACAAAAAAAGCTTCATCCATCAGATCTCAAGAATATGGTAGAAACATACCTGATCAAGATAATTTCCCCATTAAGAGAGCGCATAAATCTAAAAGATGAACTTCTAGAAACTATTAAAAAAAGTGTTTAAAGTCTTGGTCTGACTTTTTTTGAGAATAGTGAAAGCATTTCAAGTGAATTTGAAAGTCCTATAAAATTCATGATAAAATAACTAATACCGATGTTTACATATTTTTGTAAATATTCTATCACTTCGTCAGGAGTACCAAGTGCAATACTGTCCTTTGAGCGCATAATAAATTCTGAAATGGACTCGTTTTTCTTTTTTAATTGAGTAACAATTTGTTTTATATCGTCTTTATCTTTTCCAACAAGAACTCGTAATAAAACAGAGTTCTCAATCTCATCAAAATTTCGGTTAATTTTTTTACATTGGATTTTTAGCATTTCAATTTTTGATTGTAAAATTTCCGGAGTACCAAATGGATGATTATATCGTGTTGCGTGTTTTGCAGCGACTGTAATTAGCTTCTGTCCAGCGCCACCAACCATTATTGGAGGATGTGGGTTTTGAATTGGTTTTGGACTACATATAGCATTTTTAATAGAATAGTGTTTCCCTTTGAAACTTGACTTTTCTTTCTGCCACATTTTTTTTATTATAGTTAGTGATTCATCAAGTTGTTCAATTCTTGTTGATGCACTATCAAATTGATAACCATACGAGTTGTACTCATGTTCAAACCAACCCGCACCAATACCAAATTCTAGTCTTCCATTACTTATTGCATCTAATGTAGAAGACATTTTTGCCAAAAGCGATGGCAAACGATATGAATTACAAGTAACAACTTGACCAACTCTTAGTTTTGTCGTGATTGCTGAAACTGCTGAAAGAAGTGTATATGCTTCAAAAAAGGGAAGTGTACGTTTATCACCATAATATGGAATGAAATGATCGTATACATAGCCAGCATTATAACCAAGCTGCTCAGCCTTTAGTGCAACCGATTTGGAAAACAGAAATTGATCGTATGCGTTATTATCAGGAAATTCATCAAGCCACCCTTGCGGTAAAGTAAGACCCACTTGGATTGGTTTCATGTTAATTTTTTGCTTGAGGTTCTACTATATTGTATTTTGATGTATAACCACGTGGATTAATCATCATATCTTTGTACATGTACGTAGATGAATTTCCAATAATTACTGTACTTATCATGCCAAGTTTGTCAGAATGATTTTCTAAATTTTCTAGATCAGTAAGAACTATTGTTTGGGATTCTCTGTATGCGCCTTTTACTATAGCAACTGGTGTAGTAGGAGATCTGTATTTTAACAAAATTTTCCTAGTATCTTGTAGTTGGTGAATTCTCTTTTTGCTTGATGGGTTGTATATCACTATGACAAAATCTCCTTGTGCTGCAGCTTCTACTCTTTTTATTATTATTTCCCAAGGAACAAGTAAATCACTCATACTTACTACAGCAAAATCTGTCATTAGTGGTGAACCAACTAAGGCAGCACAAGAATTAAGCGAAGATACGCCGGGAATTAATTCAACATACAACCCATTATTTTTATCCCATCCTGATTCTGCAAGAATCTCATAGATCAAGCCTGCCATTCCATAAATTCCAGGATCCCCACTTGAAACAAGAGAAACTGTTCTTCCAGATTCAGCAAGTTCAATACATTGACGTGCTCTTTCTACTTCTTGAGTCATTGCATATCTGTAGACATCTTTACCTTCAATAAGATCAGCCACCAAGTCTACATAAGTTTCGTATCCTACAATTGTATCACTTTCTTCAATTACTTGTTTTGCACGAAACGTCATATGATCGTGATGACCAGGACCAACACCAACGATGTATAATTTTCCAGTCATTCTATGATGAATCGTTCTTTAATACAATTTATCCGTTTTCAAAAGATTTATTCTATTGAAATGGATCTATGAAGGGACAGTTTACAACATGATCACTATCCATTGGTCTTGCCAGTTCTACTGTCACATCTCCCGCGGATTTCTTTGCGTTGATGTCTTCTATTGTTTCAAGGACTGATGCTTTGACAGATTCATTCCATGTTACTACAGATATTCTCCATAGTGGACTGTATGTATCATCACCTAATGCTGCTGATGCGATTCCTGCTTGGAAACCCATGGGTCCTGAACCTTTGATTCCATTTGTAAATTGG
>DATEAJ010000126.1:0-3614 GCA_035288445.1 Nitrosopumilaceae archaeon | reverse complement strand
TCCTACCTTTATGGAAACATTTCTTATTTGGTCTATTCTTCGACCATCACATCTAATTCCATTTTCATTCATTAATTGTGTCATTATTTTCACCAAGTTCTACCCCAAGCATGGATTTTACTCTTTCAGTCAAGTTCGGCGTATGTGCTTGAGCATCAACCATTTTCACTGCTTCTATGGCCTTTAATAATCCAACTGGATCCTCGCAAGAAACAATGATCAGACCGTTTTGACCAATGGTTACAATGGCCTTTGTTGCCATCTCAATTGTTTGAATCATAGAGCCACGCTTTCCAATAAGTCGTGGAATCTTGCTTGGGGCAATTTTTATCAGTTCGCCTGATTCAATTTTTCCCAAATCTCTATCTTGTATAGTAAGAAGTGGATCTCTAGATCTATCAAAATTAGCAACTCTAGCAGCTACTAAATCACCTTTGTCCAGTCGTGCTTTTAATTCGTCTTTTGTTGGAGAATAATCTCTTCCAAATACATCCTGAGCTGGCAGAAATCCAATAAAACATGAATTTATGTCAAATTCCCAAGATAGTGAAGAATGCCCTATCACTTTTCCTATGATCAAGTCATTGGTTTTTGGTATGTACATTCCAGAAAGTGGTATCACACGAACTGCGTTCTCATAAATTTCTGATATACCAATGCTAGTAGAAATAATCCTATCTCCATCTTGATAGACGTTCTGTTCTAGTCTGTATGGACCAGTTATTATTACATCGCCAGGAATTACATATTTTCTTTTTACTATTTCCATCATTTTGCTACCTCAATAGAAGCAGAGCCCTTTGTTACAGATCCCAATCTATCTATCACATTTGCTCTTGCTGCAGCCGGTATATCTAGTATTACTTTGAGAGAACCATTAGATTGCCATTCTTCTTTTTTTAAAGTTCCGGCAGATTTTAAAACGGAATATGATTGTGCTGCAAACTGTGCTGGCACCAGAATTTCAAGTATCATGTTTTCTGATTTAAGCGGGATAATAGATCGTAATTGTTCTACGATGTCTTTTGTTTGTTCATCTGTATTTCTGAAAGGATCTACAGATATTCGTGCATCATCCATGGCCTGTTCTATTCTAAGTGGAGGATGAGGTAGGTGTGAACGTGGATCTACGTATGTTTTTGCAATAAAATCCACAATCTGTTTACGTTTTTCTAAAACCATCTTCCGTCTTTGATCCGTAGTTAGGTTAAGATCACCTTTTTGCATAATAATGGTAGCAATAACGGCAGCGTCAGTAGACTTGAATGCTTTCATTAGTTTTTCAGTTGATGCACGTGTTCCTTTGTTAGAATCAGAATAAATTTCGTCTGAAACAAGAATTGTGGATATATCCTTTCTTTTTCCCAGTTTGTATTCAAGGGCAGGATCTGGTTTTACAAGCAATTCAAACTTTTCTCCCTCAACTGCTAATCTTACTACAGTTACCTTGTCGACCATAATTTGAGATATTTAACTTTGGTATTTATCTATACGCAAAAACTCGCTAGATTTTTATTTGGACTAGGAACTTTTTCCTCTAAGACTTGGTTTCTCTTGAAGTAGTTGAACAAAATGTGCAAAAAATTGTTGTAAAGTTAAAGGGCATGCCCCTACAATACGCCAATGCGTTAAGAAGGATATGTCTGACAGGTGTACCTGTTTTTGCTATTGATGATGTTGTAATAATTGAAAATTCCACTGTTTTAGCTGATGAAGGCATAGCACACAGACTTGCCATGATACCACTTAAAACCGATCTAGCAAGATTTGTTGAACCAGCAAATTGTGATTGTAAAAGTGAAGTTGGCTGTACTCATTGTAGAGTAATGTTAATGATCGATTCAGGTTCTTCTGACACCACAAGAACAATTACTTCGGCTGAACTTACATCGGAGGATGATGTAGTTAAACCAGTGAGCGATAAAATTCCAATAGTGGAGCTAGCTCCAGGTCAAAAGATCAAGCTTGAGGCATATGCTAGATTGGGTCGAGGTACAGAACATGCAAAATGGAATGCTGCTACTGTTTCAGTTCTAACTGAAGGTGGAGGTCCAGAAGATCATCTTTTGACTATAGAAACTACAGGTGCTCTATCTCCAGCTCAGATAGTACTTGCTGGCGTAGACGAAATAACAAAAAGATTAGAGGGTCTCAAACAAGTAATTTCTGCCCTTTAGCTGAGCATACATTATATTTGGGTTAAAAATGGCAATTATACAAATGACTAATGCTGTTGTATTACATATGGCAAAGGAGCTAAAAGAAGCTTCAAAGAAAAATAAAGCACCCATATGGTCAAGACTTGCAGAACTTGCATTGAAACCATCCTCTGCCAGAAGAACAGTCAATGTTAGCCAGATAGACAGATTGACAAAAGATGGAGATGTAATAATGGTACCAGGCAAAGTTCTCGGAACAGGTGGTATGTCACATAAAATTACACTTTGTTCGTTTTCTATTTCAAACTCAGGTGCACAAAAAATACTTGAACAGGGAGGAAAGATTTTGAGTTATTCAGAACTTATCAAAAATCATCCAACAGGAAAAGGTGTGACAATAATTGGCTAAACAACAAGCAGAGACAAAGATGGCAGCAAAAAATCCTCAGACCCTAATCGTAGATGGAACAAACATGATTGCAGGAAGATTGTGTTCACATGTAGCAAAACATCTGCTTGAAGGTAATAGAGTGTTTATTGTAAATTCTGAAAATATCATGATAAGCGGTAGTAGAGAATCCATCATAAAAGAATATAGAGAATTTCTTGAGATTGCAAGTATCAATAATCCAAAGTTTGGTCCGTTTCATCCGAGAAGACCAGATACCATCATAACTAAGATGGTAAGAGGAATGCTTCCAAAAACAAAGTCTTCTGGCAAAGCAGCATTCAGTAGACTCAGAGCATATTTGGGCGTTCCAAATGAACTTAAATCTCTATCAAGAACTCAGTTTGAAGATGCAAGAATTAGAAAGTCTTCTTCATATTACACCAGCGTTGGCGAACTTGGAAAAATGGTAGGGTGGCATGAGTAAATGGTAAAGGTAGAAAATTATTTTGCAACAAGAAAAACTGCTAGAGCACATGTACACATATCAAAGGGAATGGGCAGAGTCAGAATTAATAATACCCCAGTAGAGATGATTCAACAAGAAACTGCCAGAGAAGTAATACTTGGTCCTCTTGAGATAGCTGGAGATTTACGAGATAAAATTGATCTTTTTGTAAGAGTCAATGGAGGAGGATTTATGGGCCAAGCATATGCCAGCGCAGTAGCAATATCAAGAGCATTAACTGGTTGGACTAAATCCAAAAAGGAACCAAAGGACCATCCTTTTACAAAAACAATACGAGAGGATCTTAAAAAACGCCTAATTGATTTTGATAAACATCTCTTAAGCGGAGATGACCGGAGAAAAGAACCAAAGAAGTTTGGTGGACCTAGCGCTAGAAGAAGAAAACAAAAATCATATAGATAAAATTTGAAAATTGTAATTTTAGCTGGCGGAAGAGGAACCAGAGGAAAGCCATTTACAGATTATTTTCCAAAGGCAATGATCCCTATTGAGGGAAAACCACTCATAGATTACATCGTCAAATACGTATCGTCCTTTG
>DATEAJ010000125.1:0-6311 GCA_035288445.1 Nitrosopumilaceae archaeon | reverse complement strand
TGAATCAATCTTGTTGGTGCACCTGCCAAGTGTTGAGAGTACATGCGAATCACTTCCTGCCACTTCGACCATGTGATTAATTTTGGCAAAGTGTGATGCTCTTATGTTAGAGTATCTGTCTACATTGTTGCTGTTAAATACCTCAATCAAATCACACAAGCTTGCTTTTTCACGCAATCCATTGCTTAGACCAAAAGGATGCGGTGCACATGAAACCGCGCCCTGTGACTTTATCTTGTCAAGTATTTCGTCAACACTCTGACCAAGTTTTATGGTTTCAGAAATTCCATATGCTATGATATGTGTTCCACTATCTGCAGTAATTTCTTCCGCAGGATACACATGAATGTCTTTTAGTCGTTCATGATGTTTTTGATACTCTAGTAGAGCAGAATAACCATCAAGGGTATTGTGATTTGTTACAAATAATACATCCAGCCCAAGTCTGGAAGCTTGTTCTAGTTGTTCTGTAATGGTTATACCGCAGTCATATGGTGGTTCAGTTAGATCAAGTTGGAAATTGGAAAACTGGTTGTGACAGTGCAGTTCTGCTTTTAGAAGGTTCAACGGTTATTCGCTGTCTAGTTTATCATATAATCTTTATTTTATCTATCTAAAAAGATCAACTGATCTTTTTCTTAGAAGATCATTTACCGAACCCTTTGAATTGGAAATTTTGTAATTTCTAACTATTGCAATTGGAGTCTGCAAAGCTTTTCCCATGACAAGTTCGGCTGCAGAACAAATCTCGTCTGCAATTGCTATTGCAGTAACATGCAATATTTTTCCAAAAGTATCCTTTGTTCCAACATAGTCAGTGATTGAAGAGATTCCCGAAATTCCTATAGCACAGTTTGTCTGTCCTTCTCTAAAAGGCCTGCCAAATGTATCTGATATAATAACTGCAACGTTTTTTCCAGTCTTTTTTTGTATCTCTTGTTGTAGTTTTTTTGCAGACTCGTCTGCATTCTTTGGCAAAATAGTTACATGCCCATCTTTTACGTTACTTTCATCTACTCCTGCATTTGCACAAACCAGACCGTGTGGAGTTTCTACAATGATTACTCCGTCATTCATTCGTATAATACGCTTTGATTGATCAAGTATTAGCTGAACAATTCGTGGGTCTTTTTTATACTCGCTGGCTATTCCAGTTGCCAAAAGAGATGGCATTACTTGAGATAAATTTACGATGCTGCCTTCTTGCTTTGATATTATTTTCTGTGTAATTATTAGAATGTCTCCATCTTGGATTTCGGGTTTTGATGATGATGACAACATTAGATTAACTATATCATCGTGTTCTTGAATGTCGTTGTCAATTTGAACAGGAATTATTTGGATTGTCATTTAGTGATTCTGGAGTAATACCATTTAAAATAATACCGAATTTATGCGACAGTTTGGAACTCTAACTTGCTGCCGTAGTGTTTGTTGATTAGTCCAATGAGTAGTGCGAGGTTTTTTTCTTCAAGTGTTACTGTTGCCAAGTCTTTGACAACATCCTGTGCTCTAAAGGCAACACCTAGTCCACAAATGTCAAAGAGCTTTATATCATTTGCACCGTCTACTACAACTACGATATCATCTTTTTTTTCATTCCATTCTTTTACTTTGATTAATGCAGATTTTGATTTGTCCGAGTCTACATGAATCTTGACACCTTCAAGTTTTCCGTCTTTGAAGATTAGTTCATTTGAAAACACATGATCTAAATCTAGTTCATTTTTCAGTCTGTCAGTCATGATATTAAATCCGCCAGAAATTGCCAAAAGCTTCCATCCTGCTGCCTTGAGAGATCTACATGCTTCCTTTGCACCAATCATTATTGGAAGAGAATCAGCAACTTCTTTGCACGTCTCATAACTAATTCCTTTTAGAGTATCTACACGTGTTCGTAGTCCTTCTTCCCAGTTTATCACACCTTGGATTCCTTTTCGTGTGATTTCCCAGATTTCGTCTTGCTTGTTTATTTTTTCTGCAAGAATGGGAAGATATTCTGCGTCAAGCAAGACTCCCTCCACATCAAAAATTGCTAGCAATTAGTTTCTGTTTTTGAAACACAAATTCTGATTATATTAATCTTGATAGATCATGTCAAGCAAAAAACACTAGTAATATATTCTACGATGCTAAAATTCTCGGCATGGATGAGCTTCCACATAAATATGAAGTTACTATAAAAACAGCAACACAGACAAACAAGATTCCAGACAATGTCAAAGAAGAGATGAAAGCTTCGGGACTGATGGATGACAAAGGCAAACTCAAACTTAAAGGAGTCAGCCCAAAGATGTTAAAAAGAATGAAAGAAGAAGCAGTGGATTGTCCAGTGCTTAAATCAGAAGTTGGTTTTATCCAATGTTTTGTATGTCCAAACTTTCAAAGTAGAGTAACAGGAAAAGTACTTTGCAAGGGCGACACACTCTAGAACCAGAAGGCTCATTAGTACATATTTTTAAAATGATGTAATTTGAGCAAGGAAATTGGCATCACAGTTTCAAAAAAGGAAAATTTTAGCGAGTGGTACACCCAAATTGTACTCAAAGCCGAGCTTGCAGATTATGCTCCAGTAAAAGGATTAATCGTTCTAAGGCCATACGGATATTCCATTTGGGAATCATTGAAGTCTTCACTTGATGAGAAGCTCAAAGAAACGGGTCATGAGAATGGTTTTCTGCCTGTTTTGATTCCAGAATCGCTTCTAAGTAAAGAAGCAGATCATTTTTCTGGGTTTAATCCCGAAGTGTTTTGGGTCACTCGCTCTGGGGATGCGGAGATAGGCGACAAACTTGCACTGCGGCCAACATCTGAAACCCTTGCATATTCGATGTATTCAAAGTGGATAAAAAGTTGGAGAGATTTGCCACTAAAGATTAATTTTTGGAATTCGGCATTACGTGCAGAAATAAAGGCAACAAAACCGTTTCTTAGAACTTCAGAGTTTTTGTGGCAGGAAGGACACACTGTTCACTCTACAAAAGAGGAAGCCGAAGAGGAGGTCAAGCTGATTTTAGATATTTACAAAAAGACTGTAGAAGAAGAGCTTGCAATACCTGTAATTACTGGTAAAAAAAGCGAGAAGGAAAAATTTGTTGGTGCAGTTTACACTACAACAATGGAATCCATGATGCCAGACGGCAAGGCATTGCAGATGGGAACGTCACACTTTCTTGGTCAGAATTTTTCAAAACCTTTTGATGTGAAATTTTTAGACAAAAATAATGTAGAGACTTTTGCATGGCAGACATCTTGGGGAGTTTCTTGGAGATTAATTGGCGCACTAATAATGGTGCATGGGGATGACAAAGGTTTGGTGTTACCTCCACATGTTGCACCAATTCAAGTTGTAATTGTTCCAATTTATTATTCTGATTCAGACAGAGAAATCGTACTAAAAAAGACTCGAGAAATAGAACAGACTCTTAAGAAAAATAAAATTCGAGTTCATGTAGATGCAAGAAACGAATGGACTCCAGGTTACAAGTTTCATGACTGGGAAATGAAAGGTGTTCCTCTAAGAATTGAAATTGGCCCAAAAGACATTGCAAAAGGTAAGATGGTCCTAGTAAGGCGAGACACACAGAAAAAATCAGAGCTAGAGTTTTCAGATGCCGAAACCGGTGTAGAACCTATGCTAAAAGAGATACAGCAAAGCCTTTTTGAGAAAGCAAAGTTGCTTCTCAAGGAAAGAACCATGAAGGTTTCCGATTTTGACAAGTTCAAATCAGAGATTGAGAACGGAATGTTTTTAGAAACATCATGGTGTGGAGACCAGAAATGTGAAGAAAAAATAAAAGAATCTACAGGAGCTGACATACGCGTCATTCCTTTTGATAATAGTAAAACAGATGCACCTTGTATAAACTGCAAAAGACCAGGAAAAGAAAACGTGATTTTTGCACGCGGATACTAAAACAGAATACCGATTAAATAAGGCGGAATCAGTGGGTGACTGTGGATTTAAGCGATATTTTTACAATAGATCCCGAAGTTGGTTATCTTGGTCTTGTACTTGTAAGCTTTTTTGGTTCTCTGATTCCTTTTGTTCCCTTTCCTTCGTTTCTACTACTTGCAGCAATGTCAATTGGAAATCAGTTTGATCCACATGCTTTAGCTCTAATCAGTGCAGTTATGGTAACTGCAGCAAAGCTGGTAATTTTCTATGCTAGCTATGGAGGAAGAAAAATAATTACTGAAAAAACACGAAAGAGAATTAAACCATTTGAAAGATTGGTAAAGCGTTATGGTGCAGTAGCTGCATTTGTAGCTGCGGCAACTCCAATACCAGACGATTTGATCTACATTCCTTTAGGACTTGCAAGATACAATCCTTTAAGATTTTTCATTTCTACACTAGCTGGAAAAATCGTATTGGGGTATGCCATAGTTTATGTCTCCAGAGGCTTTGGTTTGTCGTTTTTAGATCCGCTGCTTGGTAAAGTACAGGGTATGAATGAGCTTTACATCGGTACTGCTATTTTTATAGGTATAACGACAGGTATCGTAGTCTTGATGTTACGTCTTAACTGGGAGAAGATCCTTGGCAAAGTTGCACCGTGGACAGTGAATCCAGAAAAAGATGAGAATAACAACTAGTTTCGGATAGTAAAATTCCAGAGCTTGTCTGTTGCTTTTTTTATCCCAACTCGTGGTCTTTTAACAATCTCAGAGTCTTTGATTTTGATCCCATCTGCAATAAAAAGACTTGATGGTTTGGTAAGATCCTCACCATATTGTTTTTTTGTTATTTGTAATGCTTGAGTTAGTTTTGCAGGACCGTTTGTAAGATTTGAAATTTCATCTGTTTTTCTTTGCTTTACCATAAAGTTAACTCCTTCTTTTGGTTCTAATGCACGAATCAATACAGCACCAGCTTCATAGTTGCCATCTCGTGCAACTACATTCATGCAATAATGCATTCCATAAGTAAAATATACGTAAGCTATTCCAACAGGACCAAACATTGCTTTGTTTCTTTCTGTTAGTCCTGCAAAGGAGTGACTTGCTGGATCGTCCTTATACCTATATGCTTCTGTTTCAGTTATGATTCCAGAGATTATTTTGTTTCCAATTTTTCGTACAAGTGTCTTACCTAACAGATCTCTTGCAACACCAACTGTATTTCTTGCATAAAATGAATGTGATATTATTTTCATTTAGTATCAACAAGGCTTTCGTCTTTTTTTAATCTATCAAGTGTTTCTACAAGTGTTTTCATGTCAGCTTTTAATACTGATTTTAATTCTTGGTTGTAAATTGCTGCAGCAGGATGTATTGTAAGAAAATATCTCTGTCCGTCTTTTTCTATTATCTTTCCCCTGTTCTTTGTTATGGAATTGCCTCCCAAGAGTGAACCGTATGCTGTGTTTCCCATAACGCAGATTATCTTTGGTTTGATTATCTCAAGTTCTTTTGATAGATATGGTTGGCAGGATTCTTTTTCTTCCTCTAGAGGAACACGATTGTTTGGAGGCCTGCACTTTACCACGTTTGTAATATAGACATCGTCGCGTGAGAGTCCAGCTGAAGCCAAGGCTTCAGATAGAATGTTTCCAGCAGAGCCCACAAATGGTTCGCCCTTGAGATCTTCGTTTCTTCCAGGCGCCTCACCAATAAACAAAATTTCTGCTTTTAGATTGCCTTTCCCTGGAACAGCATTTGTTCTTGTCTTTGAGAGATTGCACTTGACACATGAAATTACCTGTGATCTTATTGAATCGATTTCTGACATTTATGCTCCCACACTTTTTACTGTAGCAACTCCACGAATGTGTGGACCTCCATTTCCCATCCTCATTATCTGCATAGGATCTCCTTTTCCGCAATTAGTAATTGGTCGTACTGTGAAATCTTTTCCACATGCATCAATTGAATTGAAAAAATCTGGAGCAGTGCCCATCACTATGACATCTCTTAACAATTCTTTTGGTTCGCCGTTTTCAATTTTTTGTGCAAACTGACACGATATGCTCCAGTTGTAACGCATCATGTCAATCGATGGCACTTTCATATTTGAGATCAGATATCCATTTTTTACTTCGCTTATCATTTCTTGAGGGTTCCAATCACCTTCCTTGATACAGGTGCATGCCATTCTAATCAGAGGCATAAACTCGTATCCTGATGCGCGCATGCCAGAATTTGGTTCAGTATTAAAAATTGATGCCGTCTCTCTGCTATGCATGTGACTTTGTAAAACTCCGTTTTCTATCAGTGTTTTTCTTTTTGCTAAAACTCCTTCATCATCATATTTGTAACATCCAAGATTACCCGGTATGGTAGGATCATCAATTACGTTTAATTGGTTT
>DATEAJ010000124.1:0-13469 GCA_035288445.1 Nitrosopumilaceae archaeon | reverse complement strand
TTGAGTACATGCCAATCAATTTCTCCTGATTTTAATTTGTATTTTTTTCTATTATCAACGTAATACAATCCACCAAATGTAGAAAGATACACGGAATAATCTACTAAAAGCGTAAAAGTTGTGTTAAGATAATATTCTTGTTCAGAAAATAATTGTGCGGCTATTGCTGAAATGGTAACGGATGCAACATACCCAAACAGTATATTCTTGTTCAGTTTGAGATATTCTTTGTATTGTTGTCTCACAAAAATTACTGTATAGGACTTACAAATAAATCATCTAATTGAATCATTAACAAGAATACAATAGAGATTTGACAAATGGATCTTTAGAATCTGTTTACAAAAACCAGAAAACTAGTTTAATAATAATGATGTGAAGGACGTTGTTGTTTTCCTAGATTATCAAAATGATCATGTTTTTTCTGTCCTTCAGCATGA
This sequence comes from Nitrosopumilaceae archaeon, assembly GCA_035288445.1. Taxonomy (GTDB): domain Archaea; phylum Thermoproteota; class Nitrososphaeria; order Nitrososphaerales; family Nitrosopumilaceae; genus UBA8516. The sequence goes on along the minus strand of DATEAJ010000124.1, from coordinate 13,029 downwards.
GTGTGTGTTGTACCATCTGCATGAGTATGAGTATACATTACAGGTTTTGCCATAAGAACATGATCAACACGGATCAGTTGAATGGTTACTTCTATAGCAGTCTTAAGAATTTGTTCTTTAACTAAATATGGATCAATGATGTTTTGAGAAAACATTTCTTTTACCTTTCTTTCTATTGCATCAATTCCATACCAAGAGCATCTTTTTTCCTCAGAAGATATAGAGTTTTTTGATCTCAATTGAGTAATAACATCAACCACATTCATGCCTGCATTTCTTGCAATGGTAAGTGGTATCTCTTCTAATGCATCTGCAAATTTTTGTATTACAATTTGTTCTCTGCCGCTTATTGAGCGTGCTTTATTTCTAATTCTATCTGCAATGATTGCTTCAACTGATCCCCCACCACCTACAATTAATGGTTTTATGAAAAAATCTTTTAGAACTGAAATTGCATCTAATACTGAACGGTGGTATTCATCAAGTAGCATCTTTGAGTTTGCTCTAAGTAAAAGTGTTACAGATTTAGGACTTCTACAATCATCAACTAATACCATTTTATCATCACCAACAAATTTTTCGTATACTTTACCAGCGTAACCAAGATATTTTTCAGAGATATTTTCTAGATCGTTGGTAATAGTTGCACCTGTTGCTTTTTGAAGCCAAAACAAATCATTTTCTTTTACTCTTTTGACTGAGATAATGCCTGCCTTTGCAAGATAATGTTGTGCAAGAAGATTGATCCCTTTTTGTGAAATTACTACATTAGCTCCAGAATTAATTATGTTCTGGGTCTTTAGTTTTATCACATCTGATTCTTTGGTCAAATATGACTGAATTTGATTTGGTGATGTGACAATGATTTCTGCGTCAGTCTTTGTCCGTTTATCATCAAGCTCTTCATTGATAAGAAGAATTTTTGCATTGTTGATTAGTCTAGGCATGCCAGAATTGTCAATGGTCTTATCAATAACGATGCCTTTAACAAGTTGGATGTCTGACGTATTGCCTGGTTTTTCTTCAATCTTTATGTCATCAACTTCGATTTTATTATTTACAAAATCTGCAATAGTGCAAAATGCATCAACTACAAGTTTTGCAACAATACTTTCTTTTAGGGCAAGAAAAGATATTGCTTTTGAAGCCAGACAAGTATTAGCAAGTTTTTCCATAATACTTCTATCAGAATTCTTATATGGTTTAGCAATTTTCTCCAGAGTTTTAAGTGCAATTTCTAATCCACGTATATATCCAGTCTCAATTGTAGATGGAGAGATTCCCATATCCAATAATTCTTCAGTCTTTTCAACAAGAGAACCAGCTAAGACCACTACAGAGATAGTTCCATCTCCTACCTCATTGTCTACAGCATTTGATGCCTCAATCAAGACTTTGGCGGCAGGATGTTCTACGTCAATTTTACGTAGCATTGTTGCACCGTCTTTTGTAAGTGTAATTTCACCTAAAAGATCGATGTACATTTTTTCAAATCCTCGCGGCCCCAATGAACTTTTGATAAGTTTAGAAATCAATTTAGCTGCAAGTAAATTATATCTGCGTGCCTGTTCACCTTCACTTTGTCTTACGTCTTCACCCAATAGATATTCTGTTGGATTCATAATCTCTCCCATAGATTTGATAATTATAAAAATGTGTCAGTTTCGATACAATTAATGAAAATCAGTAGAACAAATATCTAAAACAAATCAATTTGCTACAGTTCAATTTTTTTACATGGTATTTGGAATTATTGTTGTATCAATGTATAATTTTACAGCACATTCATCCGAACAATATTAACTATAGTACTAATTAGATCTTTTATGTCATCTATAGAATTTGAAAGTATTCTTACAACCATCCCAGAATCATAAGGCAATGCTGAATATCCTGCTAACATAGATTTTGTTTTTATAGCTAAGTTAATTTCAGAACTTATTTTTTCATATTTGGCTGATTTTGTGATTATGTAGACAGTAGAACAAATTGTCTTGTTTGCAAATAGATATTCAAATTCTTTACTGTTTTTTTTAGGTTCCATATTAAGTACATCTGAAAAGAGTATCTTATCATTTTCATCATATGTAGTTAGACGAAGAAAACAGATATCAAAATCAAATTTTTCTCCAGATGCTAGTCGCCCTGCAGAAATTATTTCAGAATATATCATTGTGGAATTTGTTCCAATTTTTAGATTAACTTCTTGATAAAATTTAGATGATTTATAAGGAATGATTTGATTAGGTAGAAATTCTACATAGCTGCCATTCTGAGTAGAGACATTTACATACTGTGATGCATGGCTTTTTTCCATTTTGTATATTTTCGTGGCTGCTTGTGTAGTGACATATGATGAGGTATTCTCGCCAGCTATTATGTCAATTTCCATTTTATCACCTTGTAGTATTCCACCTGATGATGACATGATATAGATATGAGCAGTTTTTGGAAATTTGGTATCTGGATACATTGCTTTTTGAATTAAAAGTGGGGCTTTTGTTTGCAAGTCTTTAATGAAGGTTTTAGAATCTGTGTCTGTAGCAAGTTCTATTTTTATAATTCCATTATTACTAACTAGAGAAGGTTTGAGTTTACCGTAGGACTGAAATTGGCGGGGGATTTTTGAATTCATCATTTATGTCTCGGTTTTTGTATAGGTTTTTTGTCAAATAGTAAATCATTGATTATATGTTTCGCGATATGATGTACGCCTGAACCAGTTTTACAGTTAACGAATTCAAATGGTTTGTTTGATCTGATTAATTTTGCATCACGCTCCATTATTGAAAGATCTGCTCCTACATATGATGCTAAATCAGTCTTGTTAATTACAAGAAGGTCGCAGCTTTCTATTCCCAAACCGCCCTTGCGTGGATATTTGTCTCCTCCAGAAACATCTACAATATAGATGAAATAATCTGCTAGTGCAGGACTAAATGTAGTCATAATGTTATCGCCACCACTTTCTATTATTATCAAGTCCAAGGTGGGATCCTTTTGTTCAATTTCGCTTACAACTGCCAGATTAATCGAGGGATCTTCGCGGATAGCTGTGTGTGGACAACCACCAGTTGCAATTCCTATAATCATGTCTTCTGGCATTATTTTTAATTCTGTGGCTAACGTGCGTTGCATTCGTTCCGCATCTTCTTTAGATATAACATCGTTTGAAATTATGCAACATCGATAACCCTTTTTGCTTAAAATGGGTACAAGCATTTCAATTAGTCGTGTCTTACCAGAACCAACAGGCCCACCTATTCCAAGTTTTGGAATTGATCTGTTACTAGGCATGAAAATAGCTACTAAAATTATGTAATAAACATTCTAGAATAATCATGCTCGTGCTCCATTTGTAAAATATCTGTAAATGGAGTTAGCTGCCACATATCGTTAAGAGATTTTCTTGGAATGTCTTTGATTAATATGTTAATTTCTTCTTCTAAACAAGTAAGAATCCATTGACCATCTAAATGTTGAATTATTCCCAATCTCAGTGCTGCTCCTATTACACTTACACTGTAAGAATAAAGCATCATTTTGACAGCACTTTGTTTTGATATATGAAGACAATTTGCAGAAATTCCTAAACAAACTGGATATGTGCCTACACTTTGTTTTGATTCTATTTTGCTTTGAAATTTACGAGCAAATTTATTTTCTTTATTAGAAGTCATGTAGATCACACAATTCATCATTTGTGGCCCTGATCTAACAGAGGCATTTCTAATTTCCTTAATTAGCTTCATTGAAAAAAATCTGTTATCAATATCAACTATTCTAGAAATATCATTATTTTGTGCTGCAATCATTGCTTCATATAAAACAACACAGTCACAAGGTGCAAGTTGAAAATGTATTTGTTGTCGTATGAATTGTAAAATGTCTCTTTTAGTTTTAATCTTATCATGTTTAACAAAAGATTCCAATCCACCTGACATGCCAAACATACCAGATGGGAAAAAAGAATCTGCAAGCTGCATGAGGTGAAATTCATTAGTGTTCATGTACATCCATTCCCCTTACTGGTTGAAAGATTCTTTCTTCTACTTTCAGTTCTATATGGTCTATTACAGCATGTAATAACTTTCTAAATACGTCAACTTCAGAATCTGCCTGTATAGGAAAGGAGATCACGCCTTTATCAACTGCAATTGGTCGATGTCTATTTCCTATAATGTGACCTATCATTACACATAATGGGGTCAGGTTCTTTGATTTTTTCTTTAGTCTAATTGAGATGATTTTTTCCGGCAACTGTTCAACAACGATAAATTTCTTTGGCGTAGATAATAATACATCACCGTGCTGCAGTTTTGTTTCAGATTTCAGCACCAATCCCACATCTGTTCCTCTATCAGTTTTTCTTCTTAATCTGTTTCGTTCCATTTCTAATCTGGAGATTTGCAATCTTTCATAATTTCCAACAGATTTCATTTGTTTGTAAATACTTTGAAGTGTCTTATTCTGAAAAATATTGCCAACAACAGAAGTTATTGTATGCACAATAATACACTTTTACCATCGAAATTATGTTTTTCCAAGAATAGGAATTTTGTTTATTTGAAGTCAATTATAAATACATGAAGCGTCGATATGTCATTCATTGTATGATGCTTACACCAAAAGATATTGACAAATTGTATATTTTTATGACTGCCGAGGTGGCACGTAAAAGAAAGTTAAGGCATCTGAAGCTTAATTATATTGAATCTGTAGCCCTGATTGCTGATCACATTGTGGAAGGTGCTAGAGATGGCAAATCTGTTTCCATGTTGATGCGAACCGGCAGAAAAGTGCTAACAAGAAATGATGTTTTACCAGGAGTTCCTGAACTTGTAAAAACTGTACAAGTAGAAGCTACATTTGAAGATGGAACTAAACTTGTAACTGTTCATGATCCAATTGTGTGATCTAATTTGATTCCTGGTGAATATTTTCTATCCAAAGATCCAGTAATTGCAAATGTTGGAAGAAAGACGCTAAAAATCAAAGTAAGTAACACAGGTGATAGACCCATCCAAGTTGGCTCTCATACGCATTTTTTTGAGGTAAACAAATTTCTTGCATTTACAAGAGAAAAAGCATATGGATGTCATCTTAACATTCCAGCAGGGACTTCAATCAGGTTTGAACCAGGTGATACTAAAGAAGTTGAGATAACAGAATATGGTGGCAAGAGAATTGTATATGGTTTCAATGGACTTGTCAATGGAAAATTAGATCTCAAGAAAAATTCAGCGATTAAGAAAGCAAAAGAGAAAGGATTCAAAGACAGGGTATAGATGGTACTAAAAATTCCAAGAAAACAATACTCAGATTTGTATGGACCTACTGTAGGCGATAAAATCAGGCTTGCAGATACTGATCTAATCATTGAAATTGAAAAAAACTTGCTAACATATGGAGACGAGGTTGTGTTTGGAGGAGGAAAAAGTATACGTGATGGAATGGGGCAAGCCAGTGGAGTAACTAGTAAGAACGCACTTGATCTAGTAATTACAAATTCCATTATCATGGATCCGATTCTTGGGATCATCAAGGCAGACATTGGCATAAAAAATGGTTTGATAGCAGGAATTGGGAAGGCAGGAAACCCAAATGTTATGAACGGTGTAAATATGATAATATCATCAAATACAGAGGTCATAGCTGGAGAACATACAATATGTACTCCAGGGACAATTGATACTCATATCCATTTTATTTCTCCACAACAAGTCATAGAGGCAATATGCAGCGGAACAACTACTATGATTGGCGGTGGTACTGGACCTGCAGATGGCACTAATGCTACAACATGTACCCCTGGACCTTGGAACATACATAGAATGTTAGAAGCAGTTGAAGAACTACCCATGAATTTTGGTTTCTTAGGCAAGGGAAATGATTCTTTAGAACCTGCTTTGATGGAACAGATTGAAGCTGGTGCATGTGGATTAAAATTACATGAAGATTGGGGTTCTACTCCTGCCACAATTGATGCCGCATTACGAGTTGCAGACAAAACCGATACTCAAGTTGCCATCCACAGTGATACTTTGAATGAATGTGGTTTTGTTGATGACACAATCGAGGCTATTGCTGGAAGAGCAATTCATACTTATCATACAGAAGGTGCTGGTGGGGGACATGCCCCAGATATCATGAAGATCGCTGGTGAAAAAAATATTTTGCCTTCTTCAACAACCCCTACAAGACCATATACTGTAAATACACTAGACGAACATTTGGATATGATGATGGTTTGCCATCATCTAAATTCTTCAGTACCAGAAGATGTGGCATTTGCAGAATCTAGAATTAGAGGTGAAACAATTGCTGCAGAAGATGTGTTGCATGACATTGGTGCTTTAAGCATGTATTCTTCTGATAGTCAAGCAATGGGCAGAGTTGGTGAAGTCAATATCAGAGCATGGCAGACTGCAGACAAAATGAAAAAAATGACTGGTAAGTTAAAGGAAGAAAAAGGCGACAATGATAATTTACGTGTCAAGAGATATCTTGCAAAGACTACCATCAACCCTGCAATAACACATGGTATTTCAGATTATGTTGGTTCCCTTCAACCTGGAAAATTTGCTGATATTGTTATCTGGACACCACCATTCTTTGGTGTAAGACCAAAACTTGTAATAAAAGGAGGCTTCATTGCATATTCTCTCATGGGTGACCCTAATGCATCTATTCCTACTACAGAGCCAGTTTATTATCGCCCTATGTTTGGATCAATGGGTAGAGCTAAATATTCCACATCGATAACATTTACGTCAAAACTTGCGATAAAAAATAAAATAGCAGAAAAGCTTGGACTGGAAAAAAAATTACTTCCAGTTAAAAATTGTAGAACGATAGGTAAGAAAAACATGATACATAACAATCTTGTCCCTAAAATAGAAATTGACCCTGAAACTTATACAGTTAAAGTGAATGGAAAACTAGCAACTATTAAACCAGCAGAAAAATTATCATTGGCAAGACTATACAATTTGTTCTAGTGTTTCAGTCAGGAACAATATATTTTTATATTTACAAGGATAAAATCTAACATGAACCCAGTTAAGACAAGAGAAGATGTAGAAAAAGCATCAAAAAAAGTGACTGAGGCATTGTATGGAAGCGACATCAAAGACTTCAAAATCAGAGAATTGTTTGCTCTACCAGAGAAAGGGCCAAGAGATTCTTGGGATGTACAAGTAACGTTTCTGTCAAACAACAAAAAATACACAGTAGATCTTGTGATTCAAGAAAATGATGGTCAAGTTACTAATGCTAGACTAATCGATACAATGATACCATTGTAGATCTTTCAATAATTAATGATTTAAAAAATTAGTTATAGAAAGTTCCAGAGAATTTAAGACCTCTTTTTTTGTATTTTTTCTGTGATTTGTAACTCAGTATGAGTTCCAATTACATCTAATCTTCTTTCGATTCCAGGATGCAACTTGCTTTTAATGTACCATGTAAAGATAGTACAGTAGCTAAGAATTGCGCCGGTAAAGATTATTTCTGCAATCATAGACAAAATTCTTTTAATTTCATATTTAAATCGATATTATGTTATAATATAAAAATTGCAAAGTCAGATGTAGATTTCTTATAAGTACCGATATAAATTAAGTATAATTTAAGATTTAGAGAGATTAATAATAAAAATATTTGATCAGTTTTCCTGTATTTAGGTTATTAGTAAACTACGCATTTGTAATCAGGAGTTTAGAATTTTTTTGGCGACACGCAATTTTTCAAATAATTCTTTAAGAAATTTATCTGCAAATTGTTCAAATGTCTGTGTTCCATATTTTGTGTCATATTCCTTTTGTTGTTTTTTATATTCATCAACAAGCCAACGAAAATCAGATTCATTTAACTTGACAATATAATTCTGTACTTTGGCTTTTGATTCAAACATATTAAGGGCGAAAATACTTGCAAATTTTGTGAAGTTGTTTACCTTATATTTTTGGTTATATTCTTCTTTCAAATTTGTGTAATTTACTTCAAGCCACTCTTTAACATCCCATCGGATAGTCAAAGAGGTATATGTTCCAGAAAAATCTACTTTCATGCTGTGCATTTCTACAGAATAATATTCACGTTTAATTTCATTCATCAAAATTATTAATGCGCTTGGAAGGAACATGCCAGGATAATATTCATCTGTAGCCTTTTGTAATTTCGATAGAATTGCAGGTTTTAATCCAATAGTTCCATAACCCTTAGTAGGCATGATTTTGTGAGAGATGTGGTTGGTTTAAAATCTTTCAAGAGAATTAGGAACTCAGATTTACTGCCTAGTAATTAGCAAGCAACTTGATGTATTCAATAAATAGATAACAAAGACTATTTTCTATAATCACGTATTATCATAATTACAATCCAAACTGCACCCATGACTATTGTACCATATCCTGCACCAACATACATAGGTTGAGGGGGTTGCAATTGAGTTAAACCAACCCCCAAAAGTAATAAAATTACAGCAAACATATGCTGCTTTGCTCCTCTCATTAATGAGTTTTAGCATAACAGTCTAATAAGATTTTTAGAGGTTCTCGATTTAGAATATCAAGCAGGGTTTCTCTTTATGTTGTTTGTTCCTTCACCGTCAGAACCTGTAAAATTTTTCAGATCTTCACCCGTGATCACATCTTCATCTGGTGGAACATAATCATTGATACCGTGTCTTTGTCTACCTGGATATTTCTTTTGAGTAGCTAAGGCCACTATTATAAATAATGCAAACGATATTGGTGGCGGTATAAACGTATCTAGTCCTGCTAACTCTGGCGGAATAACAAAGAACATTGACAATCTTAATGCAGAGCCTACAATAAGTGAAGTAACAGCTGCAGGCATGTTTGCCTTTTTCCAAAACAAACCTAGTGTTAGTGGTGCCCATGCACCAGCAAAGACAATATCAAATGCCAAGATCAAGTAAACTCCCGGTTGAGGGATTAGATAACCAAGTATGAAGGCAGCTGCCATCACTGGTATAGTGAATAATCGTGTGGTCAAAAGTAATTTTTTATCATTCATTGGAGTTTTTTTCAACCATCTTTTCAAAATATCTCTTTGAAGCAGGTTTCTAGACATCACGCTAGATACTGCAAGCAAGCCTCCGTTTGCAGTTGACATTGCAGCCCCAAGTACACCCATCAACAGAGCTGCACCTATTGCAAAAGGCATGTGGTTTATTGCAAGTTCGGGCAGTGCAGTAAACGGATCTGCTAGACCAGGTAGGTAGAATAATGCAATGATTCCCAACATGCTTGTTGGAATAACTGTGAATAGTGTTAATCCTCCTCCCCAGAGGGCACCTCTTTGTGCAGTCTTTGGATCCTTTGCAGCAAATACTCTTTCCATAAAGTCTAATGCAACAATATCACCCAATGCTAGGGCCATTATTCCAGCCCAATTTATCAATGCACCATTTGCCATATCTGTTAGTCCAGATAGATCCAGATATCCTGGCGGCGCACTCCCCAAAATTGTGCCAAAATCAACTCCTGCAAATCCTCCAGCAAAGAAGATAAACGCTGCCCAGAATGCACCTATAGCAAGATAAATCTGGAAAATATCTGTGTATGCCGAGGCGAATAGACCTCCTGCATATGTATAGACCAATACAACCAGAGCTGCAATAATAATGCCCCAGAAAAAGTCTATACCAAAAACTGTCTGTAAAATAAAACCACTTGCCGCAAAATTTCCTGCAACTAGAACAGTAAAGCTAATTATCATTAAAACACCAGAGATGCCTTCTGATGCATTGCCATACCTTCTGTAATAATAATCTGGCAACGTAAGCATTGATAATTTGTTAAGCGTCTTTGCGTAAAACAAGCCTGTAAGAATCAAGCATGCTCCAAGTCCAATAGGAATTACTGCACCTGCCCAGAATCCAAATTGATAAACAAGTGCAGCATTACCAAGTGATGAATTACCATCAATTGATTGAGCTGCAAGCATGGTTCCTACAAAAAACAGAGGCAGACTTTTGCCAGCAACCATGTATCTTTTGCTACTTTTTTTAACGAGCCTAGAAGTTAATGTTCCTACGACAAGAGATAAAATAAGAAATCCAATAATTGCAATGCCAAACCCATCCAACCCCGCCATCCTCATACGATAAAATAGAAATTATTTAAGGTTTACCAGTTTATTCGTAAAAAAAGAATTTATTCTTTGTCTAAAATTGATTATACAAAAAATTTCAAAATATTACATATAATATTGAAAATATTTAATAGATTTTTTACGAGGTAAACTTTAACATTCTTTTTGTCATCAAATGACAAAATGTACATTTAGAATGATTGTTTTACAAAACAAATGGAGCGTAGATTATGTTGATTTTTTGAAATTGTGTAAAATCATATATGAAATTTTTTGATCAAGAAGAAAATTAAAAACGTAGATTACTTAGACAAATTTAATTACTATGTACAGCAATAAGAAACGCGATAAAAATGGGGATGGAATTTTATGGAGATTCATACAAAGGTAATGACGAACCGATTTTTGTTGGAATACCAACATTTTTGAAATTACCTTGGCTTAGAAGTAAAGCTGAATTAGAAAAAGTAAAACCAGATGTTGCAATTATAGGAGAACCGTTTGATTTTGGAACAACTATTCGTCCAGGTGCAAGATATGGCCCAAGAGCAATCCGTGCAGCTTCTACTGTTCCATCTCCACCATATGAACATTTTAACATAGAAACAGGTGTTGATCCTTTTGGAGTTTACAAGGTAATCGATTACGGTGATGTAAATGTCTCACCTGGGGATGTCATAGAATCTCACAGGAGAATGACTGACAAAGTAAAGGAAGTTCTTGATATTGACGGCATTCCAGTAATGCTTGGTGGTGACCATTCTATCACATTTGCAAATGTAAGAGCATTTGCTAAAAAATACAAAAACATTGGTATGATACATATTGATACTCACGCAGATTGTGCACCACAGGGTCTCTGTGGTTTCAAATATGATCATGGTGCACACATCAGAAGAATTATGGAATTAGGATGCTTAAAGGGAAAGAACTATACTTTGATTGGTCCACGCGGTTACTGGCCAGGTCCAGACTTGTATAAATGGATGGCAGATCAGGACTTTCAATGGTTCACCATGCTGGACGTAGAAGAATTGGGAATAGATCAAATTGCAAAGGAGGCTGCTGATAGAGCCAATGATAATGTGGATGCAGTCTACATAAGTTGGGACATAGATACTTTTGATCCAGCGTATGCTCCTGGAACTGGTGAGCCGGAACCAAACGGACTAACATCCAGAGAAGGTATGAGGTTAATGAGATTATTATCAACATCATTTGATCCAGACAAGTTTGCATTTGACCTTGTTGAAGTTGCACCAAACTATGATGTTAGTGATGGAAATTCATACAGCGGAGGTATTACATCAGGTTTAGCAAATAGACTCATTGTTGAGCTTTTAGCAGGGTTGTCATTGACTAAGAAAGGTCAAACATCGGGAAAGCCTGTAAGACCAAACCTATATCGTGGAAAAGGTCATACTTACGACTTTGGAAATGGTCCCAAAGCAAAGATTCCAAATAGATCATGATACATGTAAAGGTCGAGATAAAAGGAGAATCAGATGCAGCTCCCTTTACTAGGATTTTTGAATATAGTAACAATAGCGAAGTAGTATTTTACAATACATTAGACATGATTAAGGAAAAGATTTCAAAGAATATGAAAATTAATGTGAATGAGGCACTCGTGGTTTTTTGTGCCCATGTTGTTAATGAATTGCGTGCACGCAAATTTAAAAACAGCATTGAAAAGAATGCCTCTGAGATTCTAAAAGTACATCAAGTTATGATTGGTGTGCCAGAAACTTTGAGGGAAATTACTTTTGAAGTAATAGTGGATAATTTGCCAAAAACTGTCATATCTTTTGTCAAGCCAATTCCAGCAAGTAACTATATGCTAGTAACTAATTCACAGAAAAAAGAGTAGGATCATGGAAGAATTAATTTCACAGTTTCAGACAATGACTCCTGTTCTTGTAATGGTGGCAGGACTTGCAATAGGGTTAGAACATGCTTTTGAACCTGATCATATAGCTGCTGTATCAACACAGGTAGCAAAGAGAAAAGTTCAGCAGTCAAAATCTCTAAAAATATTTGTTGGACAAAGTATTCTTAGATCATCTTTACTTGGAGCATTATGGGGAGCTGGTCACACATCAAGCCTTGTTCTAGTAGGCCTGCTTGTTTTTGTTCTTGCCCTGAGTATACCAAACACTATTTTCATAGGTCTGGAATTTATCGTAGGTATAATGCTTGTCTTTCTTGGTTTAATGACATACTCTAATAAAAGCATCTTCAGGTTTAGACATCTTCATCCTCACGTGCACGAAGATGGTACAGTTCATACTCATCATCATACTCATGAAGATGAACATAAACACGGTCATAAATTATACGCAATAGGATGTGTACACGGACTAGCTGGCAGTGGAAGCCTTGTAGTTTTGGTTGCATCTAGTTTTGGTAGTGTCGAGATGGTTTTGTCGTTTATTTTGATTTTTGGTATTGGTTCCATTATCGGGATGGCTATCATAAGTGGACTCGTTGGTCTACCATTTGTATTTACATCCAATATTGTAAAGATAAATAGAATTTTGCGATATGTTGCAGGTACTGCAAGCTTGTTAATCGGAATCAACATAATGTATGAAGTAGGTGTTATTGGAAAGCTGTTTGGTATCTGAATTTTATAGATCGAGTCTTGAAAGCAGTGCAGAATATAGAAACGGAAGTATTGTTGTTGCTTCCGCATGTATCGTAGTCTGTTTTGCTTTTTGCGTGACCTTGCCCCACGATATGGCTTCTCTGATAAGTGCCCCACTCAGACTACCGTCAAACTCCTGAGCTGTTGTTATATAGACTGCATAATCTAGCCCATCACGGTATTGGTTCCACCACAGTGTATGGTGTTTTGATATGCCTCCACCAATCATGAGAGCGCCTGATTTTTTTGCCTTGAAT
>DATEAJ010000123.1:0-7681 GCA_035288445.1 Nitrosopumilaceae archaeon | reverse complement strand
CGTAACACGTCGCCTGCATCAATTACAGTGACTCTGTCAGTGCCACTGTCAGGAATTCCTATCAAATGATGATGCATTGCAACAATCTTGGTACTTTTTGGATATTTCTTCATGGTTCGTTCTAACCACAAATTTTGTCTATATCCCACCTCACCTTCATCTCTGTCTGGTCTGGCAGTGCCCAAAGTAACCAAAACAACGTCGTCATCAAGAACATTAACAGTCTCAAATGGAAAGAATTTCTTGAAAAGGAGATATCCCGTGTTTCTATAGTCATGGTTTCCGCTTATTGCAATTATTTTTTCCACTTCAAATTTGGCAAATTTTGCTTTACATTTTTCATATTCTTTCTTTAGTCCTTCATTTGTAAGATCTCCTGTTACTAGTACAGCAGCAGGTCTTAGATCATTTACTTCCTCAACTACTTTATCAAATATTTCTTCATGAAATTGAGAACCAACATGTATGTCTGAAAGCTGTACTATTTTCATGATTCTTTATTTATCAATACAGAATCATAGTTTAAGGATTGGCTTTTTTGATTATGTAATGATTCCGTGTTAGCTTTACACAAAAATGAAAATTTCTTCGTTAGAGTTAAATAGACTAGTCCGACAAACTTGTCTGTTTTGGCAAAGCAATCTGCAGTCATAAAAGGAGATGGCACTGGTCCTGAGCTTGTTGATGCCATGATGCATGTCTTGAAGTCTTGTAACAGCCAAACTGAGTTGATTTTGTGCGAAGCTGGCTCTGAACAGTGGGAAAAACATGGAGGTGCGACCTACATTCCGGACTCTACAATGAAATTGCTTGAGGAAAGTGATGCTTGTTACAAGGGACCGACTACTACTATTCCCAAACCAAATGCACCAAGAAGTGTTGCTGTTACAATTCGCCAGAAATTTGAGCTTTACAGTAACATAAGGCCGATCAAGACATATGATAGATTGTCACCAAACAAAAAGCTTAACTTTGTTTGTTTTAGAGAGGCAACAGAAGGACTCTATGCAGGAATCGAGTTTAAGATATCAGATGATGCAGCTATAGCAATAAGAAAAACCACACGAAAAGGCTGTCAAAGAATAGTAGGTGCTGCCGTTTCATATGCAAAGCAACATAATCTAAAAAAGATCTTTGCAATAACAAAGCGAAACATACTCAAGGAAACTGATGGAATATTCTGGAGTGAGGTTGAAAAGGCAATTAGAGACAACCCGGGAATTGATGTTGAAGAATATTACATAGACAACATGACACAGCAACTAGTTAAAAATCCAGAGAGATTCAACGATTCTATTTTGTTAAGCACAAATCTGTTTATGGACATCATATCAGAGTGTGCTTCTGGAAACATTGGCTCTATAGGAAACGTATACTCGGCAAACATAGGAGATTCATATGCAATGTTTGAACCTGCACATGGAAGCGCACCAAAATACAAAGGCATGGACAAGGTGAATCCCACTGCGGCCATATTGTCTGGAGCCTGGATGGTCGAATACCTTGGAGAAGCTCAAATAAAAAATGCAATCTTTGCTTCGACAGAGCAGGTAATTAATGAGGGAAAATATGTTACATATGATATTGGCGGTAATGCCTCTACATCAAAAATGGCTGATGCCATTGCAGAAATAGCAAAGCAAAAACTCAGAAAATAATTATTTTATTGCCTCAACAAGAATTAATTCTTCAAAGAACATCTTCTTTGTTGCAACTATTTTTACTTGAAATCCTAACGATTCAGTTAGCTTTAATAATTTTTCATAGTTAGCAAGTGAAGAAGTTAAGAAGATCATCTTGCCATTTTTTTTCAAAACATTTCTAGCTGCTTTTATAATTTGCAAGGGAACTTCTAGCCCTTCATGTAAACCATCTACTGTTGCATCTACAATTTCGTCAGATGGCAAATATGGCATGTTACATATAACTAGATCAAAGTCAATGCATAGTGCGTCTGCAGCATTGCAACAAACACAATTATCGATTACTGTGTGTGCTTTTTTTATTGAATCGTAGTTTATGTCTGTGGTCACTACAAGCTTGAAGTTTGGCAGTAGAACTTTTGCCAGATAGCCAGAACCAGTACCAATATCAAGAGCATTATTTCCTTTTTCATGTTCAATGTAATTTGCAAAAAAAATAGTGTCTTCTGCAGGAGAATAGTGTTCAGTTTTTGTTAATTTGTTTTGCAAGTTTTATTATCTCACCATTTGTCAGGTCTTCTAGTCTTTTGTTTGAGTCTATTGATATTCCAAATTCTTTGCAAATATTACGAATTGTTTTTCGCCTATATGAAAAGAGTCTGTTTACTGTATTTATGATGACCTTTGGTATTTGGTGTGTTTTTATCAATCTTAGAACAATGGAATCTACTTTTGGCGGAGGAGAAAAGTTGGATTTTTTTACATCCATGAGTGGCTCTATTTTTGCACCATAATTTGCAAGGACTGTTATTGCCTTACGACTCTTGCCACCATCTGCCATTAGTTTTTCAGCAAATTCCTTTTGCACCATTATTACAGCATGGGAATATTTCTTCTGGATTAGCCATTCTATTGCTCTACGGCTTTCAGAATAAGGCAGATTTGATACAAGAATCGTAAATTTTGGATCTAGCTTAAACCCATCTCCCTGAATCAACTCAAGATTTGCAAAATTAGAGAATTTCTTTAATGCTGTAAAAAGTTCCCTGTCTGTTTCTACAGATATCACTTTTTTTGCAGCACTACAAAGAAAAGGTAAGAGTATTCCTTTTCCTGTACCAATCTCAAGAACTATATCCTTTTTTGTTATGTTAGCATAATCAACGATCGATTTTGCGATGGATTCTGAAATGAGAAAGTGTTGTCCAAGTGAATGACGTCTATTCATCGTCTGACAAAGAGGTTCATTCTTGATTCGCCAGTTATTTCTTCAAGTATCCTCTTTGCAATTTGTTTTACAGGCTCTTTTAGTCCAACTCTATCTTGCAAGTCCTTAAAGTCAGTAAATTTTTTCTTTTCACGTTCTTCAAGCATAGTTTTCATGTATGTCTTACCAACTCCAGGGATCAATTCCAGTGCATGAATTCTTGGAGTAAGAGGTTGTGCGTTGTTTAGATAATCTATGAATCTTTGTTCATTTTGTAAGACTATTTTTTCCACTACTCCACCAAGTTCACTTTGTGCAGCTGCTGAAATGACACCATGTTCTAATCTTCCCAATACAGAAAGCACTTTGGTTCTTCCTTCTTTTCCAATGTATACTCTTTCTCCAATTTCAAACGTAGAATTTGGAACACCAAGAAGTTCTAGGATAGTTAATCTGTCTTCGCCTAATGCTGTTATTATAATTCCATCGCGTCCTCTAACTGTTCGAGATTTTCCTCGTGATACAAAGTCTAAGACGTATGCGTACTCTTCATACTTTCTAGGTTGAGTTCTTTCCAAGAACAATCACACTCGTGATTATGCGTTCTCCTTGATAATTTTCAGCATTTTTTCTAGCGTCTCAGCTAGTATCAGCTTTTTCCAACCAAAAGTAAAAGCTCGTAGTTCTGCTTCAGTTGTTGGAAGGTTATTTACAATTTCTACTGCTTCCTCTTCTGTTATGCCACAATCCTTGACAAGTTGTTGTTTTAGTTTCTTTCCAGTCTTTCCGTCTAGTTTAGCAAATTTCAAGACATAGTCATATGTCCAGCGTTGTATCTGATCCATTGATTCTGGGTCAGATTTTTCCATAAGCTCCTTAACTTCAGAAATAGAAATGGATTGTTTCTTTCTTACCTCTTCCATATTTATACACCAAATGGTTTGATATGATCTAATCTTGTGATTAGAGTTTTTGTCTTATTACCAAGCTTAACGTCAAGCGTTACAGTTCTTCGTCCTACATCTGTTACAGTTCCTACCTTGCCATGATACCTTCTGTGAGGTAATGCTTTGTGTTGAGATGGATCTATGATCACTAGTGCTCTATCTCCTTCCTTGAATTCTCGTAATAGAAAAGAGACTCCTCTAACGTGATCCTTTGTCATTACGGATCTTGATTTATGCATAAAGCCATGTGAATGACCATGAGGCTTTTTAGTAGTCATATTCGAATAGAGTTGAGTTGTCCTTAATTTAACATTTGCTACAAATTTACCAGAGAAGGTTATTCCTATAGGATCAAATTTATGAGTCTATTCCTCTACTTCATCTTTCTTTTTCTTCTTTGATTCTTCTTCTAGATCTGCAACTCCCGCTTCGGTCAGAGCAAATATTACTTCTTGCTCTGGATGATGCGGACTGTCAACCATTCTTGCAATTCTCTTCTTACCAGATTTCTTAAAGTACACACGATAGGTACTTGTGTGAGCAACAACGTTTCCTCCTATTGGCCTAGTTGGATCTCCAAAGAACGTATCAGGTGATGCCATTACTTGGTTTGTTGCAATGGCTGCAATGTTGTATGTTTCAGCAGTTCTTACAAGAAGATGCATGAACTTGTTGAGTCTTTGTTGTCTATTAGCAAGTGTTCCTCTACCAAGAAATTCTGCCCTGAACAATCCTACAGCAGAATCAACAATAATTAGTTTTATTTTACTCTCTTCTATTACAGGGCCAGCTTCTTGCATGATTAATTCCTGATGGGCGCTGTTGTATGCCCTAGCTACGATAATTCTATCAAGAACCTTTTCAGGATCAAGTCCTTTTGCTTTAGCTATAGAAACAATTCTTTCAGGTCTGAATGTGTTTTCTGTATCAATATACAAAACACCACCATCTAATCCACCCTCTTCTTTTGGTTTTTGCACATTTACACACATGGTATGACAAAACTGTGTCTTACCAGAACCAAATTCACCATAAACTTCGGTAATAGCTTGAGTTTCAATTCCACCATCAAATAGCATGTCTAGTGCACTTGTACCTGTTGAAATCTTGCCAATGTCTTGTCTTCTTTTGTAAATTTCAGTGGCAGTAACAAAGTCCTTGTCTATTCTACCATCTTCAACTAGCTGCTGGCGTGCTTTGGTCACCAATTTTACTGCAACTTCTAAATCCATTCCAGTGATTTCAGAGATATCAACTGGACCTCTTACAAGAAGATCCATGATGTTATGGACTCCTGCGTCGTTTAACTTCCTTGTAGTTACTGGGCCAACCCCATCAAGGCTATCTAATCTTAAATCTTCCATCTTACCGTATAGTGATCAGATACTAGGTTAAATTTTGTGATCTAAAGGTTGTTAACCTTTGAGTTGTAGTTCATCAATCACACAACCCAATGGAACATATAATAATTCAAGACCCAGCCACTCAGTCTAATAACATCCTTAGTGATACCGATTATCAAGATAAGCGTGACTAAAATGATCGGATTATACCAGTATAATTTTAAGTAAAATTATTACCTGCGTCTTGGTCTTTGACCAGGTTTGTTTTGTCCTGGAACTCTTTTTAGTTCAAATCTTTTTCTAAAATTTTCTTTGTTTCGCATTATAGAAATAACACTATGTCTTTCTCGGGCTTGGACTTTGGGTGTCTGTCCTCTAACTTTTCCTGCTTTTGTAAGCGAACCGTGAGTTGGCACGGACTAGTTTCTTGTCTGATTCAATTTATGTATTTGGATTCTACCAGTATTTTGCTTTGATAGTTTCAATTACCTTTTCGTGTTCTGGTCCTTTTCTTCTTGCATATCTTTCCATTGCACCTAGTGGCACTCCACCTAATGTAGTTGCCAATCCAGTAAAGGCTTTTCTTCTAAATGTACCACGATGTCCTGTTTTGTTCATGAATTTTTTGATACCGTACTTGAAATTGTGTTGCCAAGTTTTGTACATGACACCAAGTTGTGCAGCATCCATTTCATTTCCTATATCAAAGAATTCTGATTTCTCCAATAGACCTATTGGAACAAAAGTAAGCGGCGTAGTGGTAAACATTGCGTCTGGTTGCTCTCTTTCTAGTTCATTGATTAATCTGATTGTCTCCCAAGCATCCTCATCTGTTTCGTCATTATCCAGACCCATGATTAGAGTAAAGGCAGGTATCCAATAGTTTTCATTTAGAGTCTTGACACTTTCTTTTACTATCCAATGCCATTCTTCTGGCTTGTATGGAGAGAGTTTTCTATCAGCATATTTGCCAATTAATCGCAAACTTCCTGTTTCAAAACCACATTGTATTCCAATCATGTTTTCAGGACCAGCTTTAATTATTTTTGAAATATTTGGAATCACTCTTTCATCTGCTATTGCGCCTGCAAGAGTACCATGTGTTGGGTTTGTGTGTTCTACGCCAGTTGACATGACAGCATTGAAAAGCTCTTCAAGTGCTTCTCTGTTTGGCGCCATGTTCTTTGTCTTTCTTGGATCCAGACCATAAACGAAGATATCGTCACTGTGTAACCAAGCCGAGGTCTGTCCACCCTTTTTGAGGTTGACTTCGATTTCTTTTTTGACCTTCTCAGGTGGATAATATCTCAATGGTCGTAGTGTAACGTCACAAAACTTGCAGCCGCGTCCACATCCACGCATTACTTCAACCATTCCATGCATACTGGGCTCTACAATATCTGGAATCACATCAATATCTGGTTCATCCCAGTAGTGGATGAATCTTCCATGGTGCTTTTTCTCACCTTTTCCAAATTCTTTAATGTCTACTTTGAAATCATTTTTTGCAAACGGGTTCATGTTATCAAATGCACCATCAATCAAATAATTGAAAAATTGTCCAGCATGACCGTCAATTTCTGGAGCAATGCCTCCAAGTTCTCCTTCTAAAACTGCATACAAACCGTATTCTTCAATTTTTTTAGGATCATAATTATACTGCCAAGTTCCAGATGCACCAGCAATTACTTTGGCGTTGCTGCCGTTCTTTTTCTTTGCAGCATTAATTTTCATGTGCAAATCTCTGTTGTAGAATTCATCATAAGACATCTGTTTACGACCGTAAGTGAAGGTCATGGTAACAGGACCCATTCCAAGTGGATCCATTTCATAAGTTCCAACTACTTGGGTTTCTGGACCAATGAATTTTTCAATATGATCAGGATGTGCAACAACGACGTCTTCGCGTTTAAATCCATCACGCAAAAGTGCCGCCTCTACTTTTCTCAATCCATATGGCGCATAGTTTGCAATTCCGTTTGTGTGACCTACGGGATTACATATAAAATCAAACAAGACTTTTGGAGTTACTTGATCTTTTAACAAATAATACCAGATGCTATTTTTTGATCTGTGTGGGTCTATTGCAGGCGCACAACCAAAGAATGTAGCAAGAGATATCCCACGATATGTAGACATCAACGTACGATCAGCTGTTAATACAATTTTTGGGTGGCCCACTTTAATCCTCATTTGGGTTCTTTGGCCCAATCTTTTTAAGTTTTCGGGTTTTATTCAACATAATTAGTAATTTTCAAGAATTCCGGCTTTATTTCGATGAGTATAACCAAATTCTTTGTTGGATAAAAGATAATCGCCGTCAAAAACAGTGCCGTCCTTACAGACAAGAACTTCACCTACACAACAACTTCCACATATACCAATACCGCACTTCATCATTCTTTCAAGACTTGCCTGAACATGAAATTTTTTTGCATGAGCTAACTGTACAACTTTGTGCATCATTTTTTCTGGTCCACATGTGTACACTGCATCAAACTTTTTTTCAGAAATCAATTTTTCCATCTCGTCTGTTACAAG
>DATEAJ010000122.1:0-6761 GCA_035288445.1 Nitrosopumilaceae archaeon | reverse complement strand
TGAGCTCAAGTATCCCAGTAGGCACTGCAGGCGTAACATTAAGCTTAGAAACCGAAGACCAAAAACATGCTGAAAAACTAATATCTTATCTAAAAGAAAAGAAAATTCAGTTTAAGATAATTACCTAGAATTATTTGTATTCAGAGCGTAATTCTATAGTAATCCCATCTATCAGGAGAGAACTCTTTGACAGATTCAATTCCTTCGCTTCTTTCTATTCTTTTTTGAATCCTATCTCTAGGTGCAAAACTAGTCAAAAATTTGTATCCTTTTGACTCAGCTTGAATTGCAAATAAAACACGAATTTCATGACCTCCTCCTTGACCATAATATCCTGTTTTCAGTGCAATTGGTTCGAGAAAAACGGTATTGAACATTCCATAATTTCTATCAAAATTTTGTGCACGATGTTTATAATCCTCTAAGGGACCACCTTTTGCAAAACCTACTATTGGACCTTTTTCATTTCCCAATCTCAAAGTATTAAGAATGGTATTTGGATCTCTTATTGAATCTGCAAAATTTTCTTTCTTAAACTGATGAGGTGAAGGTAATTCATCATATATCATGCGCAACGTTTGGATAAATTCTTCACTCTGTTTTGTTTTTGGTGTTTCGATAACAGGAAATATTTTTACGTTCTCATGTACTAGAGAAGATTGTATCATTAACTCTTCCTCTCTTAGTTTAAAAAAGGCTAAAACATTATCCATAAATAATTTTCTCATCGGCTTTGGAAGCGCATGCAGTACGTGATCACACATCTCTGATTCATTACTCAGAAGATCTTCAAAATATACTATGGACCTTTTTGCTAAAACACTAGGATGCCAACCTAATGCATATGCATTCTTATTTGCCAATTCTAGAGCATGATTAAAATTTCCTAGAGAATAACCACTAATTCTATCTACGACCGAAAGAAACCATCCTAGTTTTTTATAATGTTCTTCAAGGTTTGAATCATTTTTTGTTAAATCTGATAAGGACAGATATTTTTCAATGTTTTTTTCAGCTTTCTCTTTTAATTCGCCGCTCCATGGATATGTCGTTCTAAGAATCAATGCGGAAACGATGTTTGCATCAAGATTTGCATCTTTTGAAAATCCAAGTATTGTTTCATCGGTTCTTACAAAATTTACTGCAACTTCTTCATGTGGTTTCTCTGCTGTTTTTTGTGGATCATAATCATGGAAAAGTGCAGCAAAGTAAAGATATTTCATGTCTTCTAAAGTGATATAGTTTTGAAGACTTTCCCATTGTGCTGCAATTAATGTAACATATGTTACTTCTAGTTCGTGGATTATGTTATGATATCCATAGTAATCTTTGCCACGCCCCGCTTCATCAAATGATGAAATCGTATAATCTAGTATTTTTGCATAACAGGGCGAGTCCAATCCGTTTCTAGACAGTGTCTCTAAAATCTTTTCTTTTAAATTATCAGATTCTATAAGCTTCTGCAATAGTACAATTTTCCTTTTTTGATTACATAAGCATTTTATTTAATTTGTAAATATTTCAGATTTTACCACTTAGTTGTCAATTAATTTGATAACATACTATCCATTGTAGACGTATCTACGCTCCCCTCTGCTTTCTGGGGCATTTTCTACATCTACAAGAATAAACTCTTTTTTGCTTTCTAAGAAGTTCTCTTGTGGACTTCGTTTATTTTCATGAATCTCTTCATATTCTTCAAGTGAGAGCTTTACCCTGTTACCAATCTCTGCTTCTAAATTCATGTCTTTTACAATTTCTTTGTATCGCGGTAGAATCACACCACTAAATACCATTGCACTACTTCCACTTCCATAGGAACCAAATCCAACTCTTTTTCCTTCAAGATCCGTTCCTTTCTGAAATTCAAATTCTAAACTACTGCGGAATCCAAGATATAATGAAGCGGTGTAGAGATTACCAATCATTTGTGAGGCAATAAGGGAGCTAGATAATTTTGCATCATATGTTTCTTGAAATTCTTCTGTCTTTGTAAATTTTTTAGTAAACTCGTGATCCTTTGTCATAAAGTCAGTATCTGCAAGAACTGACTCTATTGTTCCACGTGGATCTTTTGGAGTTGGTTCTTCCATTCCGATTTTTTCAATTATTTTCTTCCATCTTGGAAGTTTACGCCATTCATGTCTTAACAAATATGAAAGAGCTTTCTTTCCCATGTTACTGTATGGAAGATGCATATTAAGAAAATCAATATGATCCAAAATTGTTTCCCCTTCTTTTAGTTTAATCAAACCAGTAGAAAGTGCTTTTTCTTTGTATGTCATTAGTGCTTTCTTTACTTGAATCAGATAAAGTAAGTTTGAATATTGTCCGTGTACAATCGGAGTCTCCTTTCCAAATGGTCTGTAAAAATCATATTCGTTTTTGATTGAAGTAGATGTGATTTTTGGATCAAATTCTAAAAGTCGTGGGTTATCGTTAACAAGCATTGCTACAGCACCAGCACCTTGCGTATACTCACCACTTGAACCCAGGTCATATTTTGCAATGTCTGAGACAACAACTATTGCAGATTTTCCACCTGCTTCTCCAGCTCTTACCCAGTTAGAATTATCATATAATGCATAAGACCCACTAACACATGCAAATTTGCATTCTATGCCACCACAATGCTCAAAGCTACCGTCTCCATACACCTGTTCGAGCATTCCTATAACGTATGAGTTCATTGCCTTTGACTCGTCAAGAGATGATTCTGTGGCTACATAGAGACGACCTATGTTTTTTGGAGACAATTTATCTCTCTGCATTATGCGTAAACACGCATTTGCTGCCATGCAGGCAGGGTCTTGATTTGTATCAACAATAGCCATTTTTGATATGCCCAATCCGCGTTGAAGCTTATCTGGGTCCATTCCACGTGCCTCTGCAAAATCCCGTGCATCAAGAAATAGTCTGGGAATGTATATGGCTATGTCGTCTATTCCTACAGTCAACAGCACCACCTTCGTTATTACGAATATAAGCATTTTGAGGTCAAAATAGATGTCAGTAAATTGTAATTTTTATTCACATTAGGGGACATACGCAGGTAATTTTTTTATGTTTTAAGCTGTGACTCGAAGATTTTTTCAAATACTTCGTATGGTTGAGCACCACTGATCCTTGTTACTGTATTGTCTGGCCCAATAACAAAGAAGGCTGGAGTGCCAGTTATTCCTAATATTCTTGCATCAGAATTGCTTTGTTCTACTACTGAACTGTATCTTCCATCTAGCATACATTCTCTAAAGGCATCTCATCGAGTCCTATTTGTTTAGCAAATTCAAGGAGATTCTCAGAAGACGCCCAGCCATTATTTTCACCTGTCCAATGATTTTATAAAGCATCATGGTACTCCCAGAATTTTCCTTCCTCGTTTGCACAGTGAGAAGCATGAGCCGCATTAATAGAATCTTGGCAATTATCGTAAAATCTTTAAAAATCATCTTCACTTTTCCAGTATCGACATAATTTTTCACAATTCCTGATTCTGTATTATGGAAGAATCTGTTGCAATAAAAGCACTGATAGTCTCCAAATTCTACCAAAGTTACAGTTGCATCTGGAGAACCAAGTAATGTTGTCGCTTTAGCCGAAAAAAGTGATAGTTCTATTTTACTATCACTTTTTTTTGCTTGTTCTGGATTATCAGATATGTTGATCTCTGCCGAAGGATTATCCTTTTCTGGCATATCAAAATCTAATACAAAAAACGCCCCTAGAATAAAGATTGCGGCAATAGTAGCACCTATTCCAAGTGATGGAGCGTGAATATTCATTGGCATCAGCAAGTTTCTGCAGATATTTAGTTGTTCTCACAAGTATCTAAATAAAGAGGCATAATTATCAAAAAAATCATGAAGAAAGTTTTTGTAAACGGTTATGGCACAATTGGAAGTAGGATAACTCAGTTCGTTGCAGGAGATTCAGACATCGAATTATTGGGTGTTGGCAAGTATTCGCCCGATGAAAAAGTCACAGATGCAATTTCAAGAGGATTCAAAGTATATGTACCAAAAGCTAAACTTGATGCTTTTAAAAATTTCAAAGTTGCAGGCACCATAGAAGAGGCACTTGATAAATGCGATTTAGTGATAGATGCGTCACCTGAAGGGCAAGGTTATATCAACAAAAAAACATCGTATGAACCAAAAAATGTTAGGACAATTTTTCAAGGGGGAGAAAAAATCACAGGTGAGAAAGCAGTTGCAGACCTGATTTTTAACTCTAGAGCAAATTATGTAGAGGCATTTGATAAAAAATATGTAATGCAGGGAAGTTGTAACGTAACTGGAATGGGAAGAATTCTACAGCCACTTAAAGAAAAATATGGCCAAAAAATAAAGAGATTTGATGCAATACTTCTTCGACGTTGGGCAGATTTAGAAGATTCTAAAACTGAAGTCAAAGATTCAATCGAGTGGACCAGAAAACCACACCACAATGAAGATGTTAAAAGTTACATGGGAAAAGATACTCCCTTATTCATTCGTGTATTCAAGGTTCCAACAAGACAAATGCATGTTCATTTGATGGATATTAGATTTAATGGTCCTGCACCAAAATCATCAGAAATTTTAGATCTCTTCAAAGATGAATACGGTGTTGCTATTTTGTACACTGCCAAAGGTACAAAGGACATCCGTGATTTTGCAGAATTAACAAAGTTTAGTTTCAAAGACACAAATATGATTCACATACATGCAGATCTTTTAGAAATACAGGATGATGTAATCAAACTCACTTATTCTGATGATCAAACAGGCATTGTAGTTCCAGAAAATCATCTGTTGATGCAAGCAATGCTTTTCAAGAGAAATGCTGAAGAGGCCTTCAAACATACTGAAGAACTATTTCACATGAAAGAGAAAAAACGATTACTTGAAGAACATTTCAAGCCGTAGGCGTAGACATATAACTTAAAAACCAGATGCAGTTAATTTCTCTAAGATAAGATTTTACATTGAGTAGCGCAGATAAAAGCGGTAAGACGAATAATAGCACCGCAATTTTAAGCAAAGGACAACATGCTGCTAGGCAATCAGTAATTACACTTGCCTGCATAGGCGTAGCTGAGATTACAATATCACTATTCACTGGCAGTATCACACTAACTGCAGACGGTATTGACTCCATGGCAGATTCAATGATTTCATTTATTGTGTGGTTTGGCATTCTAATGGTAAAAAAACCAAGAAGCCGTCTATTTCATTTTGGGTATAGAAAAGTAGAGGTACTGGCAGCATTCATTGCAGCAATTATTATTATTATTTTGGGTGCCTTTATTGCTTTTCACGCATTTCAAGCATTGTACGAACCACGAACAATTCATTATCCTGAGTTAACAATGATAACGTTAGTAGCTGCAGGAAGTATTTCCTTACATAGGGCATTTTTAATTAGAAAGGTAGCTATAGAGTCTAATTTAATTTCGTTAAAACTTGACGCAAGGAATTCAATTAAAGATGGTACTTCGTCATTTGTAGGATTTGTCAGTGTTTTTGCTGCCACTTATTTTGGATTTGTTTTCATGGATGCAATAGGTGGCATGATTATAGCTGGATACATCTTTTTTATGGCATATACAGCAATTAAGGAATCAGCATTAGTATTAGTTGATGCAGTACAGAATCCACAAATGACAGATAATATAAAAACAATCATAATAGAAAAATTCAAAATTAAAACCAGCGATATTTTCTTAAGGCCAGTGGGGCAAGAATTTAATGCAGAAATTCATATCATATTACCTAATGAAACAAGGCTTGATGAAACAAGTAGACTAGTTAAAGAAATTTCAACCATAATAAAGGATGAACTCCAATTAGCACATGTTGTCATAGTGCCGGAGCCCGAGCATCAATAAACTATGATCTTGGGGGATTTGCAAATTTGTTGCTTGGATTTTTATGATAATCTACCGGAATACTAGAATCTTTTTGTCGTCCTGTTAGAATTCCAACTACGACATCGTCTTCTTTTATTATCCCTTCATCTCTCAATTTTTTTACTCCTGCAGGAACAGCACCTGATGCCATTTCACAATCAAATCCATTTAGACCAACAAGTGCCATCCCGTCCATCATTTCTTGGTCTGACACTTGAGTAACAACACCATTTGTAAATTCTAGTGCTCTTAATCCTTTCAATATGTTA
Organism: Nitrosopumilaceae archaeon; assembly: GCA_035288445.1. Lineage (GTDB taxonomy): Archaea > Thermoproteota > Nitrososphaeria > Nitrososphaerales > Nitrosopumilaceae > UBA8516. The sequence goes on along the minus strand of DATEAJ010000122.1, from coordinate 602 downwards.
GCCGGTTTTGCAATTTGAATTGCAGTTGCTTTGGTTTTGGGCCTTATTCCATTCTCATCCATATACATATAGAATTTTTTTATTAACTCAGTATCTGGATTGCCTTTGTTCCAACGTAATTTTGTTTCTTCAAATTTTCCATTATAGAGAGTATGTAATGTATTTGCACCTTCAGAGTTTACTACTGCAATACGAGGAATTTTTTTTATCCATCCCCATTCATATAATTCCATCAAACTTTTCCCGCAACTAGATGTATTTCCTAGTGCACCACCAGGATATACAATCCAGTCTGGCGGATTCCAATCAAGTCGTTCCAGCGCTCTAAAAACAATGGTTTTTTGCCCTTCTATTCTGAAAGGATTTACCGAGTTTACAGTATATCCTCCGACTTCATTTGCTTTTTCTAACGATGTCGATAAGGCATCATCAAAGTTTCCCTTGATTTCGATTACTTGTGCACCAAATTGAAATGCCTGGCTTAGTTTTCCTGGAGCTACCTCTCCTGCAGGTATGTATACATCACATTCTATGTTTTCATTTGCAGCATACATTCCTGCAGAAGCTGACGTATTTCCAGTTGAGGCGCAAATTATTTTTTT
>DATEAJ010000121.1:0-5440 GCA_035288445.1 Nitrosopumilaceae archaeon | reverse complement strand
ATGTCAAAGATTTTTGCAGAAAATCAAAAGATCCTTATTTCACTAAAAAACATGATAGATGCAGTTGGTTCAGCCTTAGAGCAAATACAACGAAATGCAAGGCAGATAAATATTATTGAGGAAGATACACAAAAACTGTTTTCTGGCCTTAGTCAAGTAAAGGCTCATTCAAATTTGATAGCAAAGGTCAATGAACAAACAGGTCGTCTTCAAGAACAAGTAAGTAAGATCCGTGAAAAACAAGAATCGCTTCCTGATGTAAATAAAGTAATGCAAAGCGTAGCTGACAGTCTTGATTCAATTAGAAATAATACAAAGATGATAATGCATGTATCTGACAAAACAGAAAAAATACAAGATGAAATCAAAAAAGTATCTGTTAAGACAGAATCTTTGCAAAGTTTTAGTGGGTTTGACGAAGTAAAAAAGAAGATAGATGAAGTTTTTACAAAAGCTGAAAAGATTTCTAAATTAGAAGAGAACATAACTAACCTAAAACAGGAAATTGTGAATGTAACATCAAAAACAGAGTCCCTTGTAAACATGAGTTCTGACATCAGAGATGTAGGCATAGAGTTGGGTTCACTTGTCAGAAAAACTGACTCTCTTGCAACATTTGGCGCAGATATTAGAAATGTTAGCATCGAATTTGTTAATTTTAAGGAAAATGTTATGGGTAAGACAAAACAAATTGATGAAAAAATATCTGATTTGACGGAATTGTTAAATCGAAATGCGTCTGCCACATCAGAATTTCATAAAAAAGCACATGAAATACACCAAGAACTTCAAGAAATAAGAAGCGTTACTCACAAGACTGCCCAAAATACATCAAGAGAAGTTATCGGATTATTGCGTTTGTCCGAATTTCAATCAAATGTTCGGATGCATTCAGAATCAAAGTATGGTACTTTAGATGACCTTGACAAGATGATATCGCAAACAGTAGACATGGTAAATTTGTTTGACAGGCTTTCATTAGAGTCTGAGAAGAAAATACCACTTCCTCAAGAGGTAAAACAATGGAGTATAAGCAAAATTTTAGATTGTGCTGACAGATGGGAGATAAGATTTACTGATGTCTTTAGACTTTTAATAACCCAACTTGGACGTGATCTTGTAAAGGAATCTCTTAGAATAGAACAAGTAAGGGATCTTTTTGGAATTCGTGCTGTTGATGAAGTAAGACAGGAAATGGGAATATCTTAAACTTCATCAGACATTTCGTATGATTTTAGACGTTCTTTCTTTCTTTTTAACATAGCAAAAATTCCCAGTATTACTGCTATCCATAGAGAACTGAAAACAATGTTTGAGAAACTAACGTACATGTATGGAGTTGCATCCAAAAGATGGAGTCTCATATCCTCTGCCTGTTCATGCATGTCTATCATTCCAGTATGAAAAGAAGAGCTATCCTGTGGAACAGTTGAGATCTTTTCTACACGGATTATCATTGTATCAAGGTCTTTTTGAATTAAACTAAAATCTGTTGTTTCTGTTGGAAATATCCAAACAGGGTTTCCATCTTGTGGTAGAAGAGTTTTGATAGTTTTGAGATATTCAATAATTGCTTGGGTATCTGTTGTTGTCTGAATTCTGTCTAAAAAACCACGTGATTGATCCAGTGGATAAACATCGTTTTGATATCCATAGTAAGCCATGAAGGCTCCAAATGAAATAAAGCCAATTATCCCCACCATTGCAAGTTTGTAGTATGTATTTGCCATCTTCTCTGCCTTTGTTACGTTGTGTAACGACTGCGATTTGTTCTTTTTAAATGTTGTATGCGATATACTGAGATATGAAATGTAAAAGAAGCCTAATGTCTGAAGTCCAATTAAAGGTGCAAAAATAGGGTTTCCTGAGAAAATTGCGATGAATATTGCTAATACACCATAAACTCCAAAAAAGATCTCAAGTAGTGTAGTTTTTGTGAATGGTAGATTGTATGCTTTATCTCTCCAATCATCTGTCTTGTTTACAATTCCATATTTAGGAGTTCTAAGAAATTCGTTTTTCTTTCCAAGAAAAGCGTCAAAGACAGCAACCGTATTGTTTACTGACATGCCAGCAGAATAGAATATCAAATAAAGATACGCCAATGTTTTTGATTTCCAGCTTTGCATCCACAAGTTCCGTATTATCATTATATACACAACAGGTCCCATTGCCAGGTACGCAACTATTGTTAAAAGTGGCAATATACTAACAACATACAGATTGAACTTTGCAGACAATAATATTGGAAGTATTAAGAATTGAATTAACATAAGTGGATGTACTATATGCCTTGTAAGTTGGACAAAAGCCTGAATCTTTGTGTCAAATGGAATTTTTTTAATTACTACGTCGCCTAGTAATTTAATAGCACATTGTATCGACCCCTTTGCCCATCTAAATTGCTGCCTTTTTGCTGCGTTCATTTGTACAGGAAGCTCTGCATCAACAACAATATCGGGTAAGAAAAGACATTTCCAACCTTTCATCTGAGCTCTGTAGCTTAGATCTAGATCTTCAACAAGTGTTGCAGTGTGCCATCCACCTGCATCTTCTATGCATTCTTTTCTCCAAATACCTGCAGTTCCATTAAAGCTCATGTAAAGATGTGAATTGCTTTTTGCTTTTTGTTCAATGAGGAAATGAAAATCAAGACTGAGTGCTTGTGCTTGTGTCAGTGCAGAATATTTTTCATTTACATGTCCCCATTTACATTGAATTAGTCCTATCTCAGGTTTTGAAAAATATGGGATTGCTTTTTCCAAAAACCAATGTGGTGGAATGAAATCGGCATCAAATATAGCCACAAAATTTCCCTTTACAAATTTCATCGCATTACGAAGAGCTCCCGCTTTGTATCCTTTCCTATTTTCTCTTGTGATGTGAGATATATCGAATCCTTTCTTTTGATAATCGTTTACAAGATTTTCTAAAATGTCATATGTATCATCGTCTGAATCATCTAACACTTGTATACACATCTTTTCTTTTGGATAATTCATCGCACAAACTGCATTAACTAGTCTTGCGGCAACATATTTTTCATTATATATTGGAAGTTGTATTGTAACAACAGGAGTTCCAAGCAATTCAGTCTTATGATATTTTCTTCGCTGTCTTGAAAGTAATACAAGATAGTAGAAATTGAAAGTGTAAAGTGTAACAAGTATTGCTATTGTTATGAATATATTAAAGAGAAATTGCGTTAGGGTGTTTATTGCCATACCCTACGGTATAAGATTGAAAATATGTATTTATAGGTGTGTGAAACTCTGTGAGCGGGATTTGTATTTTACGTTTGTTTAAAAATCTTCTTAATAATCTGGACAGGTCTCTTCTCGTAATTTTTTGTACTTGGTTTCCATGGATTCTGCAAATTCAAGAACTTTTTCAAGATCAAAATCTTTTTTGGGAAAATACCACCGTATGGCTACTTTATGGCCTATTCCATCCATGTCATATATCATGCCTTTCTCAGCTTCGACCTTATAGTTTTCATCCAACGAATGCTCCTGAACGGTAAGACCACGTTTTGTCTTATCTTCCATGATTATGAATGTAGGACTGTCTCGTATGAAATAGAATATGCCCTGTTTCAATAAAGGAAATTCTTGAGTCAAGTTATTTTTCAACAGGATTGCCGATCATGTTACCCCATTCTGTCCATGAACCATCATAGTTTCTGACTTGTGGATAACCTAACAGATATTTTAGAACAAACCATGTGTGAGAGGATCTTTCACCAATTCTGCAGTAACATATGACATCTTTATCTGGAGTTACTTCTTTTGTTTCGTAAATCTGTTTTAATTCATTTACAGATTTGAAAGTTCCATCTGCATCATTTACTGCAGTAGCCCAAGGAATGTTTTTTGCATGTGGGATATGTCCTCCCCTTTGTGCATGTTCCATTGGATATTCTGGAGGAGCTGTTATTTCTCCAGTATACTCTTTTACTGATCTTACATCCACTAAAACAGTATCTTGTTTATCAAGAGCTCTTCTGACATCAAATAGATAGGCGCGTAGTCCCTCATCGGGAGGTTGTGCAACATAATTTGTTTTTGCAATTTTTGGTTCATCTTTGGTATACTGTTTTTTTTCCATTTCCCATTTTTTTCGTCCACCGTTCATTATCTTTATATTTTTGTGCCCATAGTATTTGAAAACCCAGAACACAAAAGCTGCAAACCAATTGTTAAAATCGCCATATAAGATAACTTCGTTTTCAGGCAGAATGCCACATCTTGACATTAATTCTTCAAATGGTTTTTTGTTGACAATATCACGAGTGATTGGATCATTTATGTCGCGCTTCCACCAAATTAAACTGGCTCCTGGAATGTGACCCTGTTTGTATGCATTCTCAGGATCATAATCAACTTCAACGATCTTTATCATATTGTTTGATATGTTTTTTGAAACTGATTCGGTATCTGTTAAAACAGTAGGGTTTGCGTAACTCATGTGTCTCGAAATATTTACTATAGATAGGGACTTATATCTTAATCCTCATAAGATGATTTTTAAGTGAAATTACAATACTACTTTTCGCTTGAATCTTAATAAAGTCGCAGTTGTGAGTAAGGTTGGTTCTAAAGATTCAGAAGATGCGGCAAGGAAAGTAGCAAAAAAACTGCTTGCAAAAAAATCACAAGTTTATACAATATCTCCCATAGAAGTAGAAGGTGCAAAAAAAGTAGACACTTTAGAAGAATTAAAAACTGCAAATCTTGATCTTACTATAACTCTTGGAGGAGATGGTACAACACTTCGTACATTCAGATATTTGGAAAACGAAGTTCCACTTTTAGCAATTAATGTAGGTGGAAATCGCGGAATTCTTTCGGAGATAACTTTGGATCAGATAGACACAGCCATAGGACAGATACTTTCAGAGAACGTATTTCTTGATAAGAGGATAAGAGTAGTTGCTTCATGTAAGGGACAGGAATATCCTCCTGCATTAAATGAAATTTACATAAACAGACAGAATCTAACAAAGACATCTCTTTTTGAGATTAGATTTCAAAATGATACAGTTACACAAAGAATGGATGGAGTCATAGTATCTACCCCAAGTGGTTCTACAGGTCATTCATATTCACTTGGAGGTCCAATCTTGCACGAAAGTCTTGATGTATTAATAATTACGCCAGTAGCACCTGTAAACAGATTACCATCACTGGTTGTACCAGACGAAAAAATAGAGATAGTCAATTCTCACGATTCTAATATAATTATGGATGCCCAAGTAGTAAAACCAGCAAGATTTGATGACGTGATTACAATAAGAAAGTACAAGAAACATGCAGTGTTTGTGAGACTAAAAAAGCGTGGATTAAGACAGATGAGCAAACTTGGTTTTTAAAATTTTAGATGCCAGTGCTTTTTATGCTGGAATTCCTTTTGCATCTTCAGAAAAAAGTTTCACAACACA
>DATEAJ010000120.1:0-3236 GCA_035288445.1 Nitrosopumilaceae archaeon | reverse complement strand
TCTGTCTTGTCACAAATGGAACATTTCCACTAAAAAAATACGACGATATCTATTTTTACTGGATTTCAATAGATGGCACAGAAAAAATTCATGATAAAATTCGTGGTAAAGATGCTTATGCAATGACAAGAAAAAACATCATGGACTACGTTGAAAATAACGGAGAAAAAGCCTGGAAAGACATTTGGATCACCATGACAATAAATTCACTTAACTACAAGACTGTCAAAGATGTTGCAGAAGAATGGCATGACTATTCAAATAAGATAGGGTTTCAATTTCATACTCCTTTTAGTAAAGGGGATCCTCTCTGGCTTCCTTTTGGCACAGAAAGAACAAAGGTTGTTGATGATATCATCTCAATGAAAAAACAATATGATGACGATTATATCATAAACCCGACAAGTCAGCTTGAATTGATGAAAAAAAACTGGGGTGGAAATGGCACTACTCCTGTAGATTGTCCTACATGGGCAATACTCTCAGTAGATCATATGGGACGTGAGAAAAAACCATGTTGTATTGGAAGTGCAGACAAAGACTCGATGAAACCAATATGTGAGGATTGTGGTCTTGGTTGTTATTCTGTTCTTGTTGGATATGGAATAAAAGGCTAAAATGTGATTTATTTAACAAAAATTCTTTAAAAAGCATTTATAATATTTTATTCTAATACTCTTATCTTGGATAAGGATGAAGAATTCGCTTTATGTATCCAATGTGGAAATGCTTTAGAGAAATGTGTTTGTGTTTGTCCATTTTGTGGTGAACGTGATAAATGTGAGTGTGCACTTTTTGATGCAGCAACTGGTGGTTAATTATATCGTACCATTAATATCTGATAAAAAGCAAGACTAGATGTGCAATCAACAGACATAACATGGGTTATAGGTGGTCCCCAAGGAAGTGGTGTTGAATCAGCTGCCAATATCTTTGCACGTGCATGTGCTGTAACTGGTTTACAAATATTTGGAAAACGAGAATTTTATTCAAACATTAAAGGAGAACACAGCTACTTTGCAGTTAGAGTATCTGATAAAAAAATCAGATCAAATGTAAAAGGTATAACTCTACTTGTAGCATTTGACGCCGAAACTTTGTTTAGACATGTTGAAGACGTATACGATGATGGTGCAATAATCTGTGATTCTGATCTGGCACAAATTAAGGTTGATGAAGTTCCTACACTGGAAGCTTTATTCAAGTCTAGGTTGGTGGAACGACTTTCTTCTAAAAACAAAGAATTTTCGGTTCAAGGGTTATTGGATATATGCAAAGAAAGGGGTGTTACAATTCATCTTGTTTCTTTTAAAGACATTCTAGCCAGTCTGGCAGAAGAGACTCAAAACCCATCTGTAAAGAACATGTTTAGAATGTTAAATGTACTATCCGTGTCTATCTCGCTTGGATTTTTAGGCATGCCCTCTAGACCACTTTTAGAATCAGTTGTGGCTATTTTTTCTAGTAAACCGAAAATCGCAGAGCTAAACAAACAAGCGGCAAACTACTGCTATAATTTTGCAACAGTCAAGTTTCCAAAATTCAAATATTCTATTCCAGAAATTCAAAAAGAATCAAACACAATCCTAGTTCAAGGTTTCCAAGCAACTGGACTTAGCAAGATGGCTTGTGGATGTAGATTTCAATCATACTATCCTATTACACCTGCATCTGACGAAAGTGTATTCTTGGAATCAAAAGAAGTCTTTGATGTAAAAGATAATCGTCCCGGCTCAACACTTGTAGTACAAACTGAAGATGAGATTTCTGCAATTGGCATGGTTATTGGTTCTGCACTAACAGGCGCAAGATCTGCAACAAGTACATCTGGACCTGGATTTTCTCTTATGGCCGAAGCTCTTGGCTGGGCTGGAATAAACGAAGTACCACTTGTAGTTACACTGTATCAAAGAAGTGGTCCATCAACAGGTTTGCCAACAAGACATGGTCAAGATGATCTAATGTTTGCGATACATGCAGGACATGGTGATTTTCCAAAAATTGTATATGCATCAGGAGATGTAGAAGAAATCTTCTATGACACTGCGAAATGTTTTAACTTTGCGGAGTATTTTCAAATGCCAGTAATACACATGCTAGACAAATTTCTTGCAAGTACAATAACTACCTGCAAAAGGTTTGATCCAAATTTAATAACGATAGATAGAGGTAAGCTACTTGAGAAAATAGAAAATGATGGTTACAAAAGATTCTCCATTACGGAAGATGGTATATCCCCACGATCAAAATTAGGGCTTGAGAATGGAATTTTTTGGAACTCCGGTGATGAAAGTGATGAATTTGGTCATATTTCAGAAGATCCAATAAATCGAGTCCAAATGATGAACAAGAGAGCATCAAAACTTGATCTTGCTTTAAAGACAATCACAAAAGAAGACCAAGCAATAAGTTTTGGAACAGCAGAATTTTGTGTATTAAGCTGGGGTTCTACCAAAGGACCGATTCTAGATGCTATTGATATGTTAAAGAAAGAAGGATTCAATGTTGGATTTATCCAACTAAAATTATTACAACCATTTCCAACAGATCGTATAAAATCACTTCTTAAAGAAACGAAGGTCATAATTGATATTGAAGCAAACCAGGCTGCACAACTTGGTTCCTTGTTAAATGAACATTTGGACAAAAAAGTAGACTTTTACATTTTGAAATACACAGGAAGACCTATGACTAGCACAGAAATCTATGACTCACTAAAAAAAATCTTACAGAACAATGCGGAAAAAATACAGGTGTTGACATATGGAGCCTAAATTAGCTGATTATAAAACAGATGTGCACAATGATTGGTGCCCTGGATGTGGAGACTTTGGAATTGTAAATGCAATACAAATGGCGTTAACAGAAATGAAGATTCCAAGACACATGGCAGCAATATTTTCTGGAATAGGCTGTTCGGGTAAAACATCTCATTTTGTAAATGTATTTGGTGTACATACTCTACATGGAAGAGTCTTACCATTTGCACAAGGTGCAAAGCTTGCAAATCCAAACATGACAATTATAGCTGCAGGTGGAGATGGTGATGGTTTAGGAATAGGCGCAGGGCATTTTGTTGCTGCAGGAAGAAGAAATGTTGACATGACATACATTATTTTCAATAATGCAGTATACGGTCTAACAAAAGGACAAGCATCACCAACACTTCGCTTAGGACAAAAGACAAAATCACTGCCTAATCCAAACGTAAACGAAGTGTTGGTGATGCTTGTCCT
>DATEAJ010000119.1:0-9030 GCA_035288445.1 Nitrosopumilaceae archaeon | reverse complement strand
CGTTGATTAATTCTGAACCTGAAGAGATTCTACTAACTTCTGGTGGTACTGAATCAAATAATACGGCACTTTATGGCATTGCATATAAGAATAAAGGAAAACACATAATCACATCGTCTATTGAACATGACGCAATACTAGAACCATGTAAACGTCTTGAAGATGACAGCTTTCAAGTAACATATCTTCCAGTGGATAAGTACGGGCTAGTAAATCCGGATGATGTAAAAAATGCAATTTCTTCTGATACATGTTTGATTAGTATAATGTTAGCAAATAATGAAGTAGGTACAATTCAACCAATTAAAGAAATTTGCAAAATATCTCATGAAAAGAACATACTGATGCATACGGATGCGGTACAGGCAATAGGAAAGATACCAATTGACGTAAAGGATTTTGATATCGATTTGTTGTCTATTTCATCTCATAAGATAAATGGTCCAAAGGGAGTTGGTGCATTATACGTTAAGAATGGGACAAAATTAGATCCTTTGATACTTGGTGGCGGACAAGAGAATGGTCTCAGATCAGGTACAGAAAATGTACCAAACATAGTGGGTTTTGGCAAAGCTTGTCAATTGGTAAAAGAAAACATGGAACAAAACGTTGGGCATTTTAGAAAACTAACTACAAAGCTTACGTCAAGACTACAAGAAATTCCTTATGTGACCTTTAATGGACATCCAGAAAAAAGGATACCAAATAACACGCATTTTACATTTCTTGGTGTAAATGGTGAAGATTTGATAATCAAACTTGATGAGAATGGAGTTGCTGCATCTACTGGCTCTGCATGTTCTGTTAGAACACAAAAAGCATCACATGTTCTAAAAGCCATGGGCTTTTCTCATGAACAGATAGCTGGTTCTTTACGTTTGACAATAGGAATATCAAATACTGAAAAAGAAATTGATGAGACAGTCGAAATTTTAAAAAAAGTAGTTACCGAATTACGTATGGTATCTCCTTACAAAATGAAATATAATTTTTAAAACACAAAATCTATCGTGAACCGACGATTAGATGATATTCTGTTTTTGTGGTTAATGGAATTCCTGAATTAATTCCATCCCAGACAAAAATTTCAATGGTATATTTAGTAGAAATTTTTGGTTCCCATAGAATTTCTACAGTTTTTTTCTTTGTAGGATCTACAGTTCCATCAACCCAACGCAAATCAACAATCGTATTGTTTTCATCTTTAACTTGCATAATGTAGCTGTAGCTTTGTGACTTCTGATCATTATTTGATATCTCTGTTACAAAATTAATCTTTTGACCAACTATCGGTTTTTGTAATATTGGTCTATTAAATGAGTCTTTCATCTGTATTTTTTCTATACTTATGTTTGGTTCAGAGTCTGTTTCTATTTTGAATTGGTTTTGTGATTGTGTAGATTTTGGAAACGATAATCCTATTTCCATAGGTTGCCCTGAAGAATCTCTAAAGTCAAAATAACTTGCTTCAATGCTTCCACCAGCAGGAGAGATCAATCGGGTTCCTGCTTCATTACATATTTGAGATGGCATTTTAAAACTGCCTTTGAATATTCCAGTATCCGTACCTGTTTCTACAAGTGAAAATCCTGTAGAACCAAGTCCCCCATATTCTATTGAATTTATGGTGCAACGATGATATCTGAATCCTTTGATTCGTATTTCAAGAAGAATATTACCATTCGTATCACCTACAGTATCATCTGCATCTGAAGAAGGATCGTTAACTACATTATAGATATCAATAATATCATGTTTTGTATTTAGGTCAGGATCAGTTAAAACTACAACAACTGGTTGGCCAAATCTGTAGGTTTGTGATTCAAGAGTGACACTTCCTGTTTGTGTTTTTATTTCAGTTGTTGCTGATATTCCAATAGTAACACCGACGTTGGCAAGATCAGAATATGCCAAATTAATTGCATCTTCGTCATGTAGCGAGTCATTTACCAAAAATTTTATTTCATTACTAATTGTGCGCAGATTTTTAATCAAATTTGGATCGTTTTGATTCAATTGATTCACTACGACGTATTCTATCGTTCCAGTAAATGTACTAGAGTTTGCAGTGGTTTCTTCTAGCTCAGCTCTGTAAATGCCATTGTTAATACGTTGACCATCTTTCTCTCCAAAAGAGAGAAGATCAATAACAATGGGTTGAGTATCGGTTTCATTTGATATATTTCCAGTGTTTGTTGTATCAGATGATTGATCAAAGTTTATTTCTAGATACACTTGGGATGAGCCAGATATTCCATTTATCGTGACAATGTCTGCATCATCGATCATAACCATTCCTTTTCCTGAAGAGATGTCACCAGTATCTAATATCTGAACAGTCTGTGTTCCTGGCAATCCACCAAAGTGTAATGTCATTGTTGTGTCTGAAAATGAGTTTATACCGAATTGTTGCTCGAATGAACGTAAATCAAGGTTTAACCAGCTGGTTCCCTCTGGTGAATCCAAGAAAAGGTCTTGCAGAGTTTTTGCTGTAATTCCAAGATTTATTGAGATTTTTTCAACAGAACCGTTTGAAGTAGATCTTGTATCTATAATCAATCTATCAGAATTTTTATCCGGTACACTAGACGGAACGGATGTTCCGCCAGTAAGTGATGTAGTTGAGGAAGAATAGAAATTTACGCTTGATGCACTTTCCAAAGTCACTGGATTTCCAATCTTTAATGTAGGAATAATCGCAGTGCTTCTAAAAACATCTAGATCTTCGTCTGACCCTGGATTTACATTTTGATCAGTATCTACTAGAGTGATTGTTGCCTTTTGGCCTGGATTAAACTGAGTAGCGGAGATAACAAGTGATATTGATGCGGTGGAATCACCTGTTACAATTGATGTAGTCTTTGAGTTGTATTCGATCGAAGCTGATTGACCGCGAGGAGTACTATTTGAAATTCCGATTACGGAATTATCATCATAATCAAAACTGTAAAAGATGCCAGAATTTGGTTCTGACTCTACTAGTGTTACTATGTTGTTATAGCTTGTTGTTCCTGTGGAAACAGAACTAGAGGGTTGATATTGGTTTGTTTTCAGAATGACCACCGACCCCGACCCCAAATTCATCCCTAGGTTTCCATTTTTTTCAAACCCCAAGCTTCCAAGATATGGATTCAGATTTACTAGTCCTAGTCCTCCATTTCCAGAATTTGAACCTGATTCTGTAAAGGCTTGATAAAATGTGGTTCTTGGAGAATCGATTTTAAATGTCCAAGAATCCACATCAGTAGGATCTTGATTTAACTGCATGTCATTTACTGTTACAAAGACTTCGGCGCCCTTTGGATATCCATTTCTATCAATGTTTAAAGAAATGTTAGGAATATCAGAATAATTTAGATCAACTCTTTGAGCACCTCCACCCTTATTGTAAATAATTGTGACATCATTGCTAAAAGAGAAAAGTTGGATTAATGGCCATGCATCTTCATCTAATCCTATTTGGCCTACAGGTATTCCTCCATTTCTGTTAGGACTTTTGGCATTCCTTAAAACATTATTTTGGTTAGGTGACGGTGGAGTTGGTGAGCCATTGCAAGCGTTGAAGGAGGAGGTACCATCAGTTGAACCTGTAATTCCATCCGAGCTTGGAATAGAAACACCCTCAGTTTCTGAAATATCTATACCAAGTACAGAGACATCGGTAGAAGCAGCGCAAAATACACCAAAGTCTAGGCTCTCACCCGCTACGCCCCCAAATGCAATTTGATCAGCTTGTTTTGCTTTTTCTATATTAGCAAAATAAGCATACCAATTACCATCAGAACCTTGCACCATTCGAAGGTTTTTTCCATTTATTGTAACATTTGGTTCGCCTTTACCTTCATCAGTGTCTGAAATGTCACTATCTCTTATTACAACTTCAACTAACATAGACCCGGAAAAATGATTTTGAAAGGAGCTATTTTCTGCAGATACAAAGAGGTTTGGATGAGAAGATTCTGCACCTGCATCAATATTGAGGAATAAAGGTAGTATAAGAAGCAAACCTAATGAAAGAGCCAGAAATTTGTACATTTTAACGATAAAAGATTTATCAAACCTCCAAATATTGTTGTCGTATAACTTGTACTTGTTTTGTATGCGTGATAACAATTCTTTATCCTATACAAAGATGCTTGTAAGATACATGATTAACATTCCTACCGAGAATCCTGAAACTACAGACATGGTTGAAAATGTTTTTTCTTCATCTTGTCTTATCCAGTTTAAAATAGAAACAACTACTTGAAATATTGCTCCTGCTCCTATTGAAAGAAATACTACAGCTGCAAATGGAGAATAAATAAATCCTCCAATCCATGCGCCAAAAATTGCAGGAGTTCCTGCAATCATTCCCATCATGACAAGTTTTCCTATCAATGGCTTGCCTTTTGCCATTGGTGCTGCAATTGCAAGACCCTCCGTTGTATTATGTATAGCAAATCCTACTATTAGGAAAGTGCTAAGAGCGATTTCTCCAAGACCAACTGCTGCTCCAATTGCAAGTCCCTCACCTAGATTATGCAAGCCTATACCTATAGCAATCATCAAACCAATGGTAACAGGTTTTGTAAGATTTGATGTAGTTCTACTAATTAGTTTCTCTGATGAATAGTATAATCCAAGAAATGATATCACAACAACTGTGGCAACAAGCAGTTGTCCGTTAAAAGCTCCTGAAAGGCTTGTTGTGGATATTTCTAGACCTTCTTGTATTGCGTCTATTCCAAGAAACATCAGCAAGCCGGCAGTGAGGGCAAGGAAAAATTTGTACTTGCTTTTACTCATCTTTGCTATAAATGGAAACCAAAGTAATCCTATCAATACTGGAATTACTCCAACATATGTACCAATTATTGCAAAATATGAGACAAGCTCGAAATTTGGTTCTGGCGTCTGTACTGCTGCCATTACTGATTTTGAGAATCTTGTTCCATCATTTAGTGTGAGTCCTATTTCATATGGTTCACTTTCATTCCACGCAAATGGAATAATTACTTTGGCAGTTTCAAATCGATTTAGGAATTTATCTGGTTCTATTCCGGCAGGTTGGATTCTATCATTTACGTCAGCCTGTACTACTTCTACATCTATGTGTCCTGTGTTTCTTACTGTTGCAATAATTTTCGAGTCAAGAAACTCTATTTTTTCTATTGTAATTTCAGGAAGCGCTACGCCAAGACCAAGAAAGTTAGAGCCTGGACCAAAAATATATGCAATCATTAAGCCTAACATTACAATAGGAATTAAGGCACTTGCGATAAGTTTGGCTTTTGAAGTTTTTTTGATTTCTTCCATTTATTTAACACCATATTGCGATGTGTCTGACTCTTTAACTAGAAAGAGGCCAGTCCACCCCTTTTCAGCAAATTCAGTTTTATGTGCATGAAATAAGTATTTTCCAGGATAAGTGTAATTAAATTCCATAATTCCTCTTTCTCCTTGAGAAAATGTGACTACATCTGTGTATGTGGAAGGTATGCCATATGTTCCTGTAGGATAGTAATCAAACAAGTTTCCGTGTAGATGAAGATTGTTTATTTGATCAAACTCTAATATGTTTACAACATATACTCTGATTAATTCATTTGTGTTAATTTGGATTGGATGATGTTGATAGTAAAATGGTATGGTATTTGCGGCGTAAAAGTTGTTTTCAGTATCAAAATCTGTGTCAAATCCATTTAGAACCATTACCATCTCATCTGCTGGCTGTCTGCCTTCTTTTGGATCTACTATGTATACGCCATACAATCCGCGAGAGATGTGTTCTTCAAGTGGCATTACATGACAATGATATGGATGGACCCCTACAGGTCCAGCTGTAAATTCGTAAGTGAATTGTCCTCCACCTTGCCCTACAGATTCAAAGACACCGTCCATCTCTGCCTTATGTATTCCATGAAAATGCATTGTATGTGGTTTTTGTCCGTTGTTGATGAAATGTACACGGATAAGATCTCCTTCAGTAGCTCTAATTGTCGGACCTGGGACAGTTCCATTAAAAGTCCACACATTATAAAATACCCCGGGAGAAATTTCCATTATTTTGTTATCTTCTGCAATAATGGTAAACTCGCGAAGTGTAGTTCCATCTGAAAGTTTTGAAATTCTGCCATAGCTAAATTCACGTAAGTATTTCTCAGGATCAAATTCCAATGGTTTGCCAGAATAACCAACAGGATCAAGTACATCACCTGTTGTTTGTATAACAGCACCAGAATGGGTTAGGAAAGTCTTTGGTTCCTTTGTTGCATCTATGTTCAAAATTGGTAAGGAAAAATAGATAACAGTAACAAAGAATCCTGCAATTATAGCTAATAGCATCTTTCCTTTCATTGTTTTCACTAGGTGCATTTGATAAAAATAACAAGAGTAGCATATTTATAATTTAGCCTAGGCTAACTTTTTTACCTTAGGCTAAATTATTGGATCAATTTCAAATCCCAAATTTTAATAGTGGTCTTATATCACTCACGCCTGTGAAAAAACCAGCAATGCTCTTTGTAATAGGAGGTTTTTTGATAATAGTTGGTATAGGACTTTCTGTTTATGGTTCACAGTTGATAGTTGAGAATCTTGTTACAGAGGAAAAACGACTAGAAATGGGAACGTCTATGGAACTATCAAAAGAGCTAGATCCCACAATAAATGAGAATGGTGTGTATGTGTTACAGATCGCAGATTTTAAAGAAGAGAGTAGTTTACAGACATATGTTTATGATCCATCGGATCAAGTTGTTGTTTCAAAATCAATAGAACGCAATCCGTTTCAAGATAACTTTACAATTTCAACTGCAGGAACTTATAAGATTCTGATAGAAAACACGGGAGAAAGAGAACTTGAAGTAACAGCCGTATTAGGATACTTGCCACAAGGTCAATCTATGACTATAAGCATTTTTGGATTTATTATAATAATAATTGGATTGATAGGCCTAGCTGTTGGAACAATCTATTTCATTAAATCACGTAATAGAACTGGTACTAATTAAGAAATGAATCTAATTCTGTAAGACCGTCTACAACTCCAGAAAAATTCTCGTCACTTTCCATTATTTTATTTAGTTTTTCTTTATCTACAGCAAAAATAGTTTTATTTCCGTCTTTTTTTATTTTAACAAAACCATGCTCTATAACATAGGATAATTTTTTGTATATAATTATCACTAATCCTTAATTTTTCTGTAAGATATGATGATTCTTTACTTCCATTTTCAAGTTCTAACAGTATTGAAGAGACGTCAGGATCAACTAGAACTTCAAGCATTTTTTGTCTATCGTAGTTTTTTTCTAATTCATTTCACCATCTATTTGTTGAGTTTAAAATTTTCTTCTTATTTGATATAAAATCATTAATCAGGATCTTGTCAATGTTTGCAGGATTGATATAATATGCTCTTCCTTTTAGTTGCATCTCAAGGCTTTCTACGTAACTCAAAAGTTCATCTTCCTCACTTACCATAATTGTGTCCACTTCCATCCCCTCACGTTTGCATTTTTTTGCCTCTGCGAGTGTTCGTGACTCTATAAATGGGTCAACCTGTCTGTACCTATAACAGAGATAGACCATCTCTCCGCCGGTATCCAGTTTTATTTCACGTTCATTTTTCAGTTTTGATAAAGTAGCATCATCTGGAATGTAAAAATGTGAATACGGTTTATTAGCAAGAATGTTGTTTTTCTGACTTTCATTATCAATAAAGCAAGCACTTGGTTGGCCATCAGTTATCATCACTATCCTTTTGTTTTGGGCCTCTTCATGTTTTAGAATCTTAAGTGCTAACCTGAAAGCAGCTTGATAATTGGTGTAGTGTAAAAAGTTATCATTTGCATCATATGTTTTCAAGTATGGTATATCACGCGGATCTATTTTAGATGCAAAAGATCCAAATCCAATGATGTAAATAGAGTCATTTGGAAAAAATTTTTTATTTAAAACATATAAGCCCCAAAGTGCTTTTTTTGCAGCTTCTATTCTACTGCTTTCTCCTGCACCAATGGAATATTTCATAGTAGAGCTTAGGTCTATGCAATATACTACAGCAACTTTTACTTCTTCGGTTGTTTCAAATTCTTCCAGATCATCAAATTCCATAGAAAGTGGAAATTTTATTTTAGAATCTTTTTTTGCAATTCTTTGTATTAAGTTTAGCACGGTTTGTGGAACATTAAGAAATTTTATATCGTCACCTAGTTCAAATTTTTTTGTTGTATCTTGTATCATACTTCCTGCGCCGATTTTTTTTGTTTCATGAAATCCGAATCCTCCTTCATTGATGGCTTTCATAACATCTTGTAGAAGTTTTTCACCAATCTCAAAGAATCCTTTGTTAGTAAACCATTTTTTTTCGTCTTTAAGATATCCCTGTTTCTGGAGGTATTTTGTGATAGGTTCGCCTGACGCGTGAATATCGGTTTCTGTCCCTTCAGAGTTTTCTTCAAGATTTTGCTGATTGGCAGATGGCCTAATTACTCCTTGTAGAATGTGTTCTAGATCTTGCATGCTTGGAGTTTTTTCCTTCAATATTTGTTTTGATAAGGTTTGAAGGATTTTTTGTAATGTTTCATTTGACATCTCGTTGCTAGGCTCTGTAGTTTTACTTTCATGATTTAAGAAATACAAAACGTTTCTAGTATCAGGCTGCGACATAACCAATCTCTTTTTTGTTAAGGATTTTAGGTTCAACCCAACATAATCCTTCTAGTATAATTTCAATAATCGCAGCTCTTAGTTCATTTTGTGCATTTTCTGAAAGAGTGATGAATTCAGATTTTATATTATAGGTGAGGGTTTTTTTCTCAAATTCTTGTTGTTCTAAAGAGACCTTGTTATATATTTGACCAATAAGATTTCGGAGAGTTTCAAAGATTTGTAATTGATTTTCATATGACAGTTGCATGCTGTTTTTATCTACAATCTTTTGTGAGACCTGAAAAGTTTTCCCTACAAACTCTTGTTTTATTTTATCTAGTAATGCCTGATCCATTTCTTTTATGTATTCAAGTGAGGTTTCCTTGATTGATTGA
>DATEAJ010000118.1:0-2883 GCA_035288445.1 Nitrosopumilaceae archaeon | reverse complement strand
CCTGATCTCTTTCTAGCTCCAGTTGGAAGAATTGATGCAGAGAAGATTTCAAAATATTTTTGCAATACTTGTGAAAAAGACTTTGAAGGAAGTCCTAGAATAGATTATGAAAGCCCAAATGAACTAGTTGCAGACAACCTTATGCTTTTAGAAAAAGGACAATACGTCTGTACTAACTGTGGTTCGGTTCTTGCAGAATACAGAAGTTTTAGCAAACCAAATGAGAATGCAGAAGTTGGTTTAGCAAGACCACAAACACTTGCAAGTCAAATTCTTGGCGAATCTCCTACAGATTATCAATCTTCACAACAAACCTATTCAACGCCAGTATTAACATCATCAAGCGTTACTACATTTAATTCCATAACAGGTCTCGCTGTTTATGATTCTGAAGCACGAAAGATTGGAACTGTAAAACAGATAGGCATACAAACTGGGCAGCCAGGAATTGTTTTAGTTGTTACAAAAAATGATGGAAGTGACGTTGTAATAAAGTGGGAAGAAATTAAGAAAATAGGAGAGATAGTTCTTTTAGGTAGTCAAGTATCAGATGCAAGTTCAAAATGTAGTGAGTGTAGTTTTGATAATAAACCAGATGCAAAATTCTGTGAAAGTTGTGGTAAAAAAATAAAATAGAATATACAATGTTGAGCAAGATTTATTTTACAAACTTATGGGACAGAATGTAGTTTGAGTAAACATTCTGGAGTTTCTGCAATTGTAAAGGACATCATAATAGTTGTCATTGGTGTTGCAATCATTTGGTTTGGCCTTAGGATTGCCTTTGGTACCGACAACCCATTTTATGTAGTATCAAGTGGTAGCATGGAGCCAAACCTGAATATTTTTGATGTTCTTGTAGTTCAGGGTAATGATCCTTTTGATAAAATCCAAAAAGGTGATATCATAGTTTTCAACAGACCAGCCGGTCATGATAGAGTTATTGTGCACAGAGTAGCTGAGATTCTTGATGAAGACCCACATGTAGTCAGAACAAAAGGAGATGCAAATCCTGCTTCTATACAGGGGACAGATTTCCCAATAACCAAGGATGAATACATTGGTAAAGTAGCATATGTAATTCCGCAGATTGGGTATGTTACAAGAATTCTCACTCCGCCAATAAATTACATCATAATCGCAGTTATTGTTGGAATTATGATATACAAACAATATGGAAAGAATAAAACAAAATCAGGTCAGGTGGTTTCATCAGATCAATTTCCTCCAGCAAATTCTGATGTTACAAATACATCAATACCATCTGAAGTAGGACATTTTGATGATATGGCTAAAAGTAGCGGAAACACAGAACCTAAAGAATCAGAACCAAAAGAGAGTTAGTTTCGTACGCCAGCCAGTTTTTCTGCAAGCTTTTTGTTTTCTGTTTTACTTACCTTGAATACGCGTTCGAAATAATCAGCTTGTTCAGGTGCAAGATCAGGTTCTTCTTTTACGTTTGCTAGATTTTTGGCAAGTTTCTTTTTATAACCAAGCTGCATTAGTCGTGAAATGTTAATTCTTTGTGCTTGTGGTGAACCCGCACCATGCATTGATTCTGTTAGATAACCTACAGCATTTCTTCCCATCGTCATGTTTTCAATTAATCTTAAGATTCTCATCCTGTTCTCAACATCAACTCCTTTACGTCCTTTCAAATATTTTTTAAGGAGTGGACCAGTTTCTGGGTTTCTAAAGTCTTTTTCTGAAGGCAATGTAACCATTAGTCCTCCTGCTATATCTTGAGCCAATCTGCCAATCTCATATGGAAATCTAGTAACATTATGTTTACAAACATTTGCAAGCATGTCATCATTTAACCAAACTCCAGATTTGGTTTGGTGTGCCTGATATGAAGACGCAATTCCAGCTGCATAAATGCTTTCGTTTAGATGTGTCATTTCTACAAGCTTGTCTTTGATATGAGATACGTTTGGTATTCCATTATAATCAGCAATGGATGCTGCAGCACCTATGAGTACATCGCCCAATCCCGTTTTACAGACATAGCTTCTTCTGTGATAACATGTGAATCGTTCAACAAGCATCGCAGCAAAGTCATATTCACCATTCATAAAAACACGGTCCCATGGAATGAAAACGTTATCAAAAATCATCATGGCTTCTTGTCCTGAAAATTTTGCGTTTCCTGCATCAAGATCTCCCTCTTCCATGCTTCTTGTGTCACAAGACTGTCGACCATAGATGTATGTAATGCCAGGATCATCTGCTCTAACAGCCCCAACTATTGCATAATCTTTATCATTTTCTTGCAGTCGCATTGTTGGCATTACTATGATCCAATGAGAATTGATACAACCAGTTTGGTGAGCTTTTGCTCCTTTTATGATAACACCTTTGTCATTCTTTTCTACTACACGTAAGAATACATCTGGATCCTCTTGTTCATGGGGAGCTTTACTTCTGTCTCCTTTGGGATCAGTCATAGCACCACCGATTACAAGATTTTCAGTTTGAACCATCTTGATAAAATCAACAAGTCTTTTGTGATAGTTTGTCTTGTATTTTTCATCTATTTCATATGTAACAGAATAAAGTGAGTTTAGTGCATCCATGCCTACACATCTCTGAAAACATGTTCCAGTATTTTGGCCTAGTTTTCTTTGCATTTTATTTTGGTTAACAAGATCAGTGGCACTTTCTACAATATGCAAAAATCGATTAATTTTTTGTCCCGTTATGGAGGAATGTACTGTGGCAAGTTCTTCTTCTCTTACAGCGAGATCGTATGTCTCAGCAACAGCGTTAATTGAAGGGCGTATAATTGGATGGTCTACTGGTTCTTTTACACGTTCTCCAAAAAGGTAGACCTTGAGATTTCGTCCTCTGAGACTTTGTATGTACTCAGCACCAGTCCTAATT
>DATEAJ010000117.1:0-4776 GCA_035288445.1 Nitrosopumilaceae archaeon | reverse complement strand
GTTGCAAGTCCTTCATATCCATACTTTGAAACTAAATCCCTGAACTCATGTTCGTCAATGCCTGTCTGTTGTAAAATAATCTGCATATTTTCGCTTACACGTAAATATAATTGGCTTTGTTTTTCCTTCAATTGTTCAAGCTTTGATTTTTCCTTTGGTTGTCTTGGTTTCCTAGTTTTTCTGCTCTTGCTCTTTTTCTTTTTTCTACTTGCCAAGTCTATCAGCCTCCCTCTTTTTTCTCATCCATTCCGTTTTAGATTTCCTACGTTCTGGTGAACTTTCATATCGTGCAATTGCCTCCTGCCCTTTTTCTGTTTCTCGGTATCTTTCAAATGCCTCGCGATAATCTGGTTTATGATCTTGATAATAATCCTTGAAATAATCTGCGTTCTCCTTTGCCCACTTTTTGTTATAACTTTCCTTATGTTTTTCCTTCTGTTTTTTTGTAAGTTTTTTCTTAGACATTTACAACTACTCTCCTGAAATAATTCTGAAGACTTTGTGGCATTGGTGTTCCTTTTGGTTGCTCTCTCCAATTCAAGCCATCATAGATGTGGCCATGCCTTTCAAATATTTTATCAATAATTCTGATAACTTCTTCCTCCGATTGATCGGTCTTTAAGGATTTTTTTTGGTCCATGACCTATTCATGTGGACTAAGTTAATGTGCTTTTGTTTGTTCGTTTGGACGCACACCTCACACTTTAACTCGTCACCAATTCTATAGTGCATTGTCAGTTCTTTACATGTAAAACAATACTTGTAGCTAGCCATTATGGTAACTCTCCTAACATCTTAAAGTGCTTTGGACATAATTTGTTAATTGTAAAGTGGTGAGGGTTTATGTAACAACCACAACTGTATTCTCCACCATGATGATTGAAATGAACTGGAAAGCTTTGAAGGTTTTTTAAGGATTTCCCACGTTTTCCTTGCTTGTAAATATCTGCCTTTATTGCATTAATCGAATCCATTGTAACGCTGGTATAGCCCATTATTTTTTTCTCCTTATTGCGATTGCTAGCTTGCCAATTCTAAAGTATGTTAATCCAATTTCTTTATCTCGGTGATATACTAATGCCCAATTTGTAAATCCCCCCAAACCGATCGATTGTTTTCCTAGATGAAGAATTTTTGTATAATCATCATACCATATTTTAGATTGGTTCATTTTTTTTCCTCCAAGTTTCAGGCTTTGCTATTATTACTTTTAATAAAATATACAAACTAGCTGAAACAATTGGGTACATTGTAATTTCTGCAATTTGTTTAGCACTGTAACATGCTATGATTAATTCTTCTGCGTTTTCTTTTTCATATAGGGGGTTTGGCTGAGGTTCACCCTTGAAAAATCCTATACTAAAAGGTGGACTCATATCTCTTACCATTGGACCACACATGTCATTATAGTAGAATCCTGGTGAAACAAAAAATACTATAAATACTAACAAGGCAGAAATTCCGAAAGCACCACCGTAAATAGTTAGTCTGTATTGTGTTAATTCTTTCACTTTCGCTTAAACCTCTTTTGTAGAAATTTCTTCAAGTCTTCATGAGTTATTACAAGCGAGTCGTCTTTTCTTCCACTGAGATAATAATCATAGAGGTTTCCGCCTTCATAATTCCCACATACATATGCAACAACTCTTGTTAGATCATCCCATGATTTACTCTCTTTAATCATTTGTAAACCTCTCTGCGATTTCGTGCATTTTCTTTACTGCTTCCTCACCAGAATATTGTTTTATAGGAACATGGCAAGTAATACAGAATTTTAAATCTCCATCCCAATCATGTTCTGGGTTGTCACATGGAATATAATTTTTCAATTCTCTTTGTAAACCTCCGCCAAGTCTTCCATTACCTTCTGTGTTGCATTTTCAATGCGTTCCTTTTCCAAATCAATCTTCTCTTTTAATTCTGGTAGTTCCTTGAATTCACAGTTGATTGACTTCATTCGTTCCTTAAGATAATCAGTTATCATTTTATTTTTCGAGTAATCATATTGTTTTGCATATACCTGTCCATAGTACAATAGATAATAACTGTGTAAATTCTCACAAGTTGTAACGTGGGATAACCTACCAGACTCAAATTCTTGTATGATCATTGGCTCATAATTATCTGGTTTTACTCTGCTAATTTCCATTCTCCTTACGTCACTTTCATCCCAGGCTATCCGTAATGCTTCAAGTTTCTCTGGTGTCATTTCGGTATCAGGTTCTCGTGAAAGTCCAAGTTTTGTGTTTGTGGAGTTAAAATTTTCTGGAATTACTCTTACCCAATCTTCATCCCCACATTTGTAATGTGTGGAGTTATTACTAAATGGATAAACAGAACTTGGACATTCTGTTTGAATATGAGTTCCATCAGTTAACCGCAAGTAACGATAGGATGAATTCTGACCTACACCAGTTATGGCAAACTTCTTCTCGGTTAATGTTCCATTTTCTTGAATGGGAATCTCTATGTTCGGGCTATCACTAACTTCGGGTTTAAATTGTCCAACTAATAAAATACCTAAGAAGAAAATAACTATGGCTAAACCAATACACCAGAGAGCTAGGCTATCGGAATTCATCAGACAACTCCTCGTCAATTTTGTTGGATGGTACTTTACTCTTTTTTGCAGGTTTATCTGGGGTGGCCTTGGCATCCTCGCTAGACTTGGTATCGGGTATAACGGTCACAGGCTTTTTAAAGTCTAATTTATCAAAAAAGTCTGAAAAAGATTCGTTTAACTTGTCTATATTTTCAAAGGTGCTTTCGGTAAAAATTTTCCCTTCAATCATCTGTTCTTCAAATAACTTTATTGTTTTTTTCTCCTTGTTTAAGATGAAATAAACATGACCAATTTTTGAGTCATTCTCGTTACTCATTAAGCGTACAACTCCTTTGAGTGTGCCTTTTTAACTGATCTTTTTCCACAACTTCTACAATCAATTACTCTTATCAATGGATATGATTGGTAACTTGATACGTCTGTTGAACCACATTTCGGACATCTGTGTTTCATTTTCTCAGCTCCGTTTGCAAGGAATCGAATTGTAATATTTCTTTAATTTCCATTAGCGTTAATAGAATCTCAATCAATAACTCGCTATTGGGATAAAGTTTATTGTAATGACTCTGTAGTATTTCACGTTCCATTATCCTCTACCTCGGTTTGGATTTTTTGGAATGTATTCTGTTTTTGGTGATTTATCATAATCAATTACAATAGATGTAAAGTTTATGTTTGCTGGATCGCCACACTTGAATTTGTATACTAGTTCGGCCTGTTCGTTTTCAAAGTGTCTTTTTACGATGTGAACTGCAAGTTCATTACAATCCAAGTTTGTAAAGTATTCAGAAATTTCTAGGAGAGAAGCCTTTTTTAATTCTTCGGGAAAACATTTCTTATGATAAACATCCCATTCTGTTCCTCCGCGATAGTCACCATTTTCTGCAATCTCAAATGCTAGTTCGTCACAGGTTAATAACTCAGTTTTTGCATAGTCATTACTATAATTGATTGAGGAAAGTATGATTAAAATTGTAATCAGTGAGGCAAAAATAAACAATGTTTCCCATGCACCGCCCAAATTAAAAGCCCTCCCTGTTGTCGTTTACTAATTCTTCTTTTGAAACTGGCTTACCTAAAAGTATCTCAGCCTGGATTTTTGTTAGTCCTAAGTTAATCGACTGGCCATTATTCTTGCAATATTTTATCTGGGTAATCTGTTTCTCGGTGAAAAATCCTTCCTTAATTAATCTAGTTATCTTCTTTGCGTCCATGAAATTAATTACGTAACCCTGCATCTTTTTGTTGATCCATTCTAGTTTTTCATCAATGTCTATGCCTGTATTTTCTAGCATATACTTTCTAAACTTTTTACCTTCATTAGTGATAATGTACTTCTTTTTCTCATCGCTAAAAGTAATCATCTTTTGTGTAACTAGTCTATTAACAATCTCAACTGAAAACTGTTTTTCATCGTTAACTATTTCGGTCATAGGTTTTTCTCCTTGATTAGTTTTGATTCTTGGGCAGATGCGTTAAAGACAATTACTTCATTTTGCATTGTGAATCTCACGCTTACAACAACGTTTTCGATTCCATTTACTGTTTCAACTTCATCTTTCAAGATTTCAATCTTGGTACATTCTAAAGCTCGCATTATGTTCAGAAGTTTTCCAATATCTTCAAGCCCTTTTAATTCTGTCATCGGAATAACCCCCATATTGAAACGCTATTTGGCCCACTCAATGCTAGCATTATAATAAAATTGAATGGTTGTGGCATTATAAAAAATGCCAATCCTGTAAGTATTGTTAGTACAGATCCAGAGATTGCTAATGATCTTTTTCTAGTCATGGTTATTCTCCGTCATACATGGACACTTTGAACCCAAGTGTTTCCAGTGTGGATTCTCGCCTTCAATGAATGGAATTAATTTAAGAGCTAAGAACCTTTCCAATTGTATAGGTTTTAGAACTGGTAACTTATAGAGTGGACGTGCGATCTTTTCTCGTAATGATTTTCTATCATGATAGTCTTTCATTAGTCTTTTCCTCCTTCCTGCCTTAACATTTCCTTTCTTGGTACTGGTTTTGGTTTTTGAACATGATACCACCCAAATTGATTTGGTTCAGTATCTTATTCTTCTTTAGAAAATCAAGATAGACTGTATCGCCAATTACATCTACAGGCATTAGTGAACACTCGAAAATCTTTGTTTCAAGTTCTTTGATATTGTATTCTTCGATTACTTCACTTTTTTTGTCTAGGTTTTT